>CBDURK010000354.1:0-3549 GCA_965369645.1 uncultured bacterium
AACATGGATTAGCCGGTGGCGACCCTGAGAAAATCGATGAGGCTTATAAAAAGGTCTTCCAATTTGTTAATCAAAGAATGACCGGGAAGTAAATCCCCCCTGCCGACTTTGAGTGCTCCGGACTAACAATAGTAAGTGCAGAAAAAGTCAACCTTAGAAAGGCAATACAAAATGCTGCTAACCGACAAAATCAGATTTCAGACAGCAACATTCGTCACTTTATGTTTTGTCCTTGGTTTATGCCAATCAGAGGTAATTGCGTCCCCAGAACAAAAGGAAGATTCCGCCGGTATTTCATTCAGCATAAAAAGAAAAGTTATCCACAAGATTAATCCGCGTATATTCGGTCAATTTATGGAAAGACCAAGCTGGGGTGAGATTGGAGTTGAGGGAGGGCTAATTCCCGGAACACGGAAACTTCAGCCCGGAGTGTCGAAGCTGCTTAAAGAAATGAAAATACCAGTGATAAGATTTCCCGGCGGGACCGATGTGGATTTCATGGATTGGCGCGATATGGTTGATAACGTACCAAACCGAACATCTCACCGACCTATCAGCACCGGCCATCGCGAACACAAGGTAAGCAATAACTTTGGCTATGATGAGTTCCTTCAATTTTGCGAAGAAGTCGGCACAGAGGCCATCCTGGTAGTGAATTTCCGGGACGCTCTGCTTAAGAAAAAATCGCTGAAACAAGCTGCTATGCACGCGGCCTCATTGGTTGCCTACTGCAATGCAACAATTGGAGCAAAGCTGCCGGAGGGAATGTACGATTGGCCTGCCTTGCGGGTGAAAAATGGCCGAGCCAAACCTTATAAGGTTAAATATTTTCAAATCGGTAATGAAACATGGGCTTTCTTAAGGGAATTAAAAAAGATGATGCCTGATACGGCACCTCAGTTTTATGCCGAGTGCTTGACCTCATACATCGAAGCAATGCGGTCGGTAGATCCTTCCATTGAAATTATTGTAGATGGTCACGATGGAAATCTGTCAGGAATCTTCAAAGAGGTACATAAGCAAACAGCGGACAAAGTATCATATTTTGCCACGCATTTTTATACGCCATGGAGCATTACGAAAGTTGTTGAAAACAGCAGAGAAGTCCCAATAGAGGAGCTTTCCGCCGAGGAAATCTGGCGTGCATGGGTAGCCGTGACATGGTACGATAATAATGGCCGGTCAGTGATTAAGCACCCCGGCATAAATACCGCGCGAACCCTTGGCTACAAAGTAGCCGTAACCGAATGGAACTGGAACGGCTGGTGGAGACTCAGCGGACCCGATCCCGCCTTGAATTCGAGTTTCGCCAAGGGACTTGGTGCCGCCGGATACCTTCACGCTTTTATGCGGGCGGCAGATGTAATTGAACTGGGTTGCCAATCTATGCTCATCGGTAACTCATGGGGAATTCATGCAATCAAAGCTGATGTCGAAGCTAAGATTCCCCCTTTTTACATGCCTACCGGGCAGGTTACTATGTTCTACTCACAGCACCACGGAGAGAAATTGCTTGCTCTTGAGAGCAGGAACGTGCCGACATATAAACAGCCATATCGAATGGGCGGCATTGGACCGAAAAGCAAGGTCGCTTACGTAGATGCATTGGCCACGGCAGATAGAGAACTTGTCTATTTCCATGCCATCAACCGGAGCTTTGAAAAACCGATAGATGTCACAGTCGATATTTCTGCTTTAGGCCGCTTCAAAAGCCATGCCGTACACCATGTTATAAAAGGACGCCTTAACGACACGCCTAAATCAAATGAACCAAGACAGATTGGCCGGATTACTCAAAGAGATATATTCTTCGAGGGCAACAGGTTGAAAATAACCCTGCCGAACAGATCAATTTCATGCATCGAATTCAAGAGGGACTGAGTATGAACAGGAGAGAATTTTTAAAGCTATCCGGTATTGCAGTTGCAAACATGGGTATATCACAGGTATTGCACGGCAGACGATTAGCCGCGAAAACCGGCAGTCTATCTAAATGTCATAATGCAAACGTATTGATGATAACCTGCCATGACATTGGGCAGCATTTAGGATGTTATGGTGTCAAGACAGTTAATACGGACAACCTCGACGGACTGGCCGAAAAAGGCATTCGTTTCCAAAACTATTTTGCAACAGATTGTGTCTGTAGTCCGAGCAGAGGGAGCATTCTTACCGGAAGATATCCTCAGGCCAACGGATTGATGGGATTGACGCATCAGCCGTGGGGATGGAGCTTAAAGAAAGATGAGAAACATATAGCGGCAATTCTTGGCCGGGCCGGTTACGAAACTACATTAGTAGGCCTCCAGCACGTGACAAGCGGCGATCCCGCTTCACTCGGCTATCAGCATACGCTGTCAAAGGAACGTAAGGCCGATAAAACTGTCAAGGCCACAAAAGAACTGCTCAAAAAAGCGAAAAAGCAGAACCGTCCTTTCTTTATGAAAGTTGGCTTTTTCGAGGTACATCGTCCCTTTACTAACGGCAAAGACACCGGCAAAGGCATATTTATCCCGCACTTCCTCAAAGACACACCTGAAATCCGTGAGGACCTTGCTAAGTTCCAGGGGACAATCCGCTTTTTCGATAAATGTGTCGGTGAAATTCTGGATGCGTTGAAAAAGAGCCGGGTAGCAGATAATACATTAGTCATATTTACTTCGGACCACGGAATTCCTTACCCCGGTGCGAAATGGTGTCTTTACGATCCCGGTATCCAGACACCTTTGATTATGTATCATCCCGGAACAGACCTCGAAGGAGGGAAGGTTTTTAAACAGTTAATGTCTAACGTGGACTTTCTTCCGACGCTGCTCGATATTCTCGGAGTTGACATCCCGCAAAACCTTCATGGGCACAGCTTCAGGGATGTAATAGAAGGCACTAAAACAGACTCGCCGCGAAATGAAATATTCGCCCAGCGTACTTCTCACGCACTTCGTGACAACACTTCCAGAACCGTACGAACTACTCGCTATAAGCTAATCCGATACTTCGAACCGGGTAGGCTGATTGAGTTTCCCACCGATACCGTGCCCCAGCGGGTGGCCGAACATACAGAGCGGCCAAAAAGACCTATGGGCAAAAGACCGGTCGTACAGCTTTTCGACTTGAAGAAAGACCCGCACGAACGTAATGACCTTGCCACGTCGCCGGATTATGCAAATATCGTCAGGGACTTGTCGAATCGGCTGTGGCGCTGGATGGAGGACGTAGGCGATCCTATTCTAAACGGCCCTCTTGTCACACCATACTACAAAGAAGCCATAGAAGATTATCGCCGGTTCCGACATAAAAGAAAATAATAGGCAATCAAACCGCACCGCCGAGGAAGCCTTCGTGGAAAAAGACCGGCTTGTATCCATTTTCAGTAAGCCAGCGGAGAGCTACATCAAGCCTCTTGAAATGGTCCGGAAGATAATTGGAGTAAAACGGCCAGAAATACTGCTCATGGGTAAAGATATCCATAATTTCCGCCTGGTTAGGGTCTCTGGTAAGCGGTTCGAGAGTCGAGATAATTTGCTTAACCGGAGTACTGTTGCACACGAT
>CBDURK010000355.1:0-3548 GCA_965369645.1 uncultured bacterium
GGGATCATATGGGCTATATAGATCGCTCCCATGACCTCCTATGCAAACGACTGCCGGAACAGGCTTGATCTTTGAGCTTGGTATGGTTACCACGACTCGGATGCGCCTGCTTGAAGTGGAATTTATCTCTACTTCCATGATATGGTATGCCCCTTTGTCTGCACGGGAGATTTCCTTTGCGCCGAATGGAATTGAGCTTCTCCTCTGGATTGAGTTGTCCATTTTGAGTAGTTGAAATAGTTTGGCCCTTACATCCTTTTGCCATGTTGTGGTATCGCTTGTTGGCCGTGATGTATATCTCATAGAACGCTGCTGTGGGGAGGTTTGGTCCTGTTTCGGCGCCGCGAGCAAAACTGAATTGCCGAAAAAAGCAAAGACTGTCACCATGATAATGCGTCTGCGATAACTCATTTGCGAATCATCTCCTGAATATAGAATTGTTTTAAAAGAACGTTGGCTACTTGCTGTTTTTCAAAGACAGCATCGGGCCGATGTATCGCTTTGCTATAACAACATTGTCGATAAACAGATGGTCGTCACTATCTGCCGCCCATGTTCCGCCGTGGTAGATGTTTATCCAGATACGTTCGATCTTCAGGTCGGGGACATCGCGCATGCGTATATCCGTCTTCTCGAATGCGAGCCTTCCATCGATCCAGCCGCGAAGGATGCCGTCATTCTTTCCCGGTGTGTTCATCTTCACGTACTGTTCGATACAGTACCATCGATTGTTCTCAAGATATCCCAGTTTATCCTTCTGCCAAATCCAGGCACTTCCATATTTGCCCCGCATATCAGCGTGATAGCAGTAGAAACCTGTTGGGGTCATTCCTTCTTTTTGCCCCTTGAACTGGCCGCGTGCCGACCATCCATTTCGGCCATTGCTTGGTCTGCCTCCCCAGCCGCCCCGATTGTACGTACCGCCGATGCCGGGTAGCTTACCGCCCCTTCGAGGGTCCCAATCGCTCCCGAAACGAAGATAGTACCGAAAATATATATCTTCCGGCTCACTACCCATTTTGTCCTTGAAATTGTATTCGATACTTGCGCCGTAGTGGCCGCCCTTAATCACTTTGATTTGCAAAGCCTTGTTCTGCAGTGGCTCAAAGCTCCGCTCTTTGTCCTCGTTTACCACATGGACGGTTTTTCGTTTTCCGCCTGAGAAGTACTTGTGCCACTGGTCGGACTCGAAATCAGTAAAGAGGATAACGTTTGAATCTTTTTCAATTCCTTTGTCACTGACATACTTAGACGCCAATCCTCTTTCGTCCGGCATTTGTTCGCCAAGGGAGATAACGGCCGGTGTTAAGCAAATCGCAGCAAGCAACGACATTAATATCCGTGTATTCTGTGTACTATATTTGGTCACGTCGAAGACCTTTCTTCGCAATAGATAATGTTTAGTGTATTATAACGTCAGAGATGAATATGTGCAATTGATTCGGCCTTAAGGCTCGTAATTCTCATAAACCCGCCGCAAGGATAGTAAAAGAAGATAGATTGACAGATAGACATTAGAAAATAAAATGGCAAATGAGTGGTTTTTCATCGAATAGAATTTGTTTCAGGACGAAATACCTGCAAAGGAAAGATATGATTGAATTACTTAGAAAAAGAAGAAGTATCAGAAAGTTCGCAGACAAGATTATTGAACCTGAAAAGATTGAAATACTGAAGGAGGCTGTTTTAAGGTCACCTTCATCGAGAGGTATTGACCCGTGGGAATTTATTTTTGTGGACGATTGCGAACTTCTTAAGCAACTGGCTCTGTGCAAGCCGCATGGGGCCGGGTTCCTGAAGGATGCCGCACTTGGCATTGTTATTTGTGCTGATGAGCAAAAAAGCGACGTATGGGTTGAGGATTGCTCTATAGCATCGATTCTTGTCCAGATGGTTGCTCAATCGATTGGGCTGGGCAGTTGTTGGGTACAAATCAGAAAAAGGAAGTTTGATGACCACAAGACTTCGGAAAACTGCATTAGAAACTTGCTGAATGTACCGGATGGTTTGAAGGTCGAATCAATAATCGCTCTCGGATATCCGGCCGAGAAAAGAGAGCCTGTTCCGCGAGAAAATCTCAAATACGAAAAGGTGCGAATGAATAGTTACTGAAGATATAATGAATGATGCAATCATAAAACACTGCCAGGAATTGAACCGCTGTAATCAACGAGGGGGACGGATGTTGTCTGTCTTTGATTTACTTGCAGCAAGAACTTTAGACCTGGATTTGGCGGCTTATCTAATGGCCCGCATCAGCAGGAGGGCGTCTTTCATGGTTGGCTCTGTTCCGGGGGGAGCAGGCAAGACGACGGTTATGTGCGCCTTGCTGAATTTCGTGCCGGTGGATGTCCCGTTGATTGCTGCAACACCGCAGGAAGTTTATAAGGTATCGAAGGCAGCAACATCGCAGCGAGCTTGTTATATATGTCATGAAATTGGCTCCGGATCGTATTTTGCGTATTTGTGGTCGGATGCGTTGAGGGCTTATTGCAGGTTGTCTGAAAACGGACATGTGCTTGCGACGAATCTGCACGCAGACGACCTGGAAGAAGCAAGAGACCAGGTATGCGGTGATAATAATGTCAGACGAGAACTTTTTAATGGATTTGAGCTGCTTATATTTCTGCGTATCGAGGGCACTTACCTCAAAACCCATCGCCGCATAGAAAAAGTTTATTCAAGTGACGGCTTATCTGACCATGTGTTGGCATTTGACGCAGGCGATAACAAAAAGATTGAGCCGAAAGTAAATAACTATATGGCGGAGCCGGATTATGTCAGCGCTTGCCGGGAGTTCCTAAAGAAAATGGCACCAAAGACGCATACCATCGAGCAGACTCGCCGGCAGGTGGTGGAGTTTCTTGCTCAGAATCTTTCCTTGTAGTACTATAGAAACTTATGGAATGACTAACTAAAAACAGGATGGAGTGAAACTCATGAAATATCGACGGCTGGGAAAAACAAGTATTCGAGTATCGGTCATTGGAATCGGAACATGGCAGTTCGGAGGAGAATGGGGCAAGGTTTTCGAACAGGCTGAGGTTGATGCAATGCTTGAGAGAGCCGCTGAACTGGGTGTCAACCTCATTGATACGGCCGGGTGCTACGGCGATCACCTGTCGGAGAAGCTGATTGGCCAGGCCGTCAAAGGTCAGCGGGAGAAGTGGATCATCGCTACCAAGTTCGGTCACAGATTCAAGCCGAATTTCGAGCGTGACAGCTTATTTGAGCCGGCGCAGGTTCAAGAGCAACTTGAGCAGTCATTAAGGTCGCTGAAGACCGACTATATCGATCTTTATCAATTCCATAGCGGGACTGATGAGATGTTCGATATACCCGGATTATGGGAAATACTGCAAAAGCAGGTGAAGGCCGGTAAGGTTCGACATCTGGGCATATCGATTAGCAGGAAGCAAGGTAGTACTTATCAGGTCAATAAGTCATCCGCGGTGGGAGCCGAAGCAATCCAGATTGTGTATAACCGGATCGAGCGAAAGCCGGAGGATGAGATTTTTGACTCCTGCATCCGGCAGAATCTGGGCGTG
>CBDURK010000356.1:0-3546 GCA_965369645.1 uncultured bacterium
TAAAGTTAAAAAATAATCGATAACTTAGGCTCTTTCTAATTCCGTTAATTTCAATGAGTAAATTATTGTTCAGTTGTTTTCTGGATTCTGATACGTTTTATACTTCTTGCTTCGGCGGAGATGATGGTGAATTTAAGGTTTTCGTGGTCGAAGCTTTCGCCGGTCTTTGGTATATATCCGAGTCGTGAAAAGACAAAGCCGCCGATGGTTTCGTAATCTTCATCTTCAGGCAGATTCAGCTCGCACTGGTCGTTGATATCGCCGATGTCTGTTCTGGCATCAGCTTCAATCGTGTTGTCGTCAATATTCTTTATCGGCTCGGCCGGGGTTTCTTCGTATTCATCGGTGATTTCACCAACAAGCTCTTCCAAGATGTCCTCGAAAGTAACGATGCCGGCCGTACCGCCGTATTCGTCGAGGACGACGGCTATATGCAGCTTCTGATTTTGAAATTCGTGGAGCAGCGCCCGCAGCGGTTTGCTTTCGGGGACAAAATAGGCATCTCTCATTTTATCCCGCAGTTTGAATTTGTCGCCCGATTTTCCTATCTCGCCGAGCAGGTCCTTGGCATAAACAAGGCCTATGATATTGTCTATATTTTCCTCATAAACGGGGATTCTCGTATGGCCGGCGGAGGTGATGGTATCCAATACTTTTTGCAGGTCGGAGTTGACTTCGGCGGCTACGATATCGGTGCGGGGCGTCATAATCTCGTCGGCGGTGCTGTTGGAGAGCTCCAGGACGTTTTCAATCATTTCCTGCTCTTCTTCGTCGAGGACACCTTCGGTCCTGTGCTGCTCGAGGCCGGTTATAAATTCCTCCTGCTTTTCTTCGTGTTCCTCTTCGGGGGTCGTTTCAGGTACTCCGGCGAGACGCCGTACGAAACCTTCGTATAATCTAAAGATAAGGAGGACAGGGGCGGCGGCGGCGGCAAAAACTTTTAACAGTTCGAACGTTCGGCTGAGGATTTTTTCGCCGGCGTATTTGGCCCATGCGCGGGGAATAGCCAGAGAGAACATTGAAAAAACTACTATCGCGATAATAAACGTAAGCAGATAGCTGGTTATGGTTGCAGGGAGTTCTGCCGGCGATTGCGGAGAAATGAAAATCGATACCAACAGAAGTAATATACATACGTTGAGGATGAGGCGATAGAAAAAGCACGTTAAAATCAACTCTTCGGACTTTTCCGCCAACTGTTCGGCGAGCTGTTCGGAATTGTTTTTTTTGTTAGCCGCTTTGAACGCTTCCTGTAGTTTGACGATTGAGAATATGCGCAGCGCGAAGGCGTTTGCGGAAAAGAACAATGTTCCGCCTGCGAGAAGACAAATGAATAATACAGCCCAGCCGGTGTAGCCCACTTCTTTGTGTCCCTTTCAATTAATTACATGACGCAAATCATAAAGGATTAACATACGTGCCCTTATGGCTTTGTGTTCTTAGAGCCTATCCGAAAACCGGTCTCTATTGCGCCCCGGTTATTCGGGTAAACTCTTATTATATACGAAACCGTACCCAAGTTGTTGTAAAATATTGTCTTCCATAAGGTGCATTTTCTTTGCCTTGCTTTCTGTGGAGTCGTCGAAACCGAGGTTGTGCAGCAGGCCGTGTGTTATGTAGAGTGCAAGCTCGGCCTGGCTCGAATGGCCACGCAGATTCGCCTGCCTGACGGCCATTTCGCCGTTTACAATCAGTTCGAACAGTTTGGGCGACTGCGGCCCCTTGGTGTCCGAGAGGTCGAAACTCAGGCAGTCGGTATTCGATTTGCGATTGAGAAACCTGCTGTTTAATTTTCGGATTTCGACATCGTCAACTATTGCAATACTCACCGTTGCTTTCGAGAGCCCGAAACGAACGAAGACGGCCTTGACCAATTTTTTGACTTTGGATGGAGTAGAGTCTATGCCGTCGAAATTATTAGTGATTTGAATAACTATTTTCTGGTCTTTTTTAGGGGAGGCCATGATTGTTCATTGCTTTGTTATTTGGGCAGCCCGACACGGGACGGCATTTCTACCGGCTCATCCGGCGGTTTTGGATATGCGATTCGGCCGTGATGATGCGCGGCGAGGGTTTTTGATATACTTGATTCTATGTTGTGTAATTCCCGCAGCGACATATCGCATTCGTCGAACTGGCCGTCCTGCAAGCGTCTCATAGACATGGTGTGAACTACGGCCTCGACCTTTGTTGGTGTTACTTCCGGTAGGCTCCTTACGGCGCCCTCTACGGTATCGGAGAGCATAACGATAGCCGCTTCTTTGGAGCGTGGTTTCGGGCCGGGATATCTGAATTCACTCTCGGAAGGCTCGTCGATTGCTTTTCCTTTCGAGTTTTTAGTAGTTAATTTTTTTGCCTCATTGTAAAAGTGTTCGATTAATGTAGTGCCGTGGTGTGTTTCGATAAATTGTCTGAGCACGTTGGGCAGGTTGTATTCTCTGGCCATTTCTATTCCGTCTTTAACGTGGCCGACGATAATAAGCTGGCTCATTGTAGGCGACAGCTCTTTATGACGACTTGCAGAGCCAAATTCATTTTCGGTAAAATAGGTTGCCTTGCTGATTTTTCCGATGTCATGGTAGTATGCGCCGACCCTGCATAAAAGCCCGTTGCAATTGATTGACTCGGCAGCGGCCTCGGCGATAGATCCTATCAGGAGGCTGTGGCTGAAGGTGCCTGGTGCTTCCATGGCAAGTTTTTTCAACAAGGGCTGATTCGCATCGCTATAGTCCAAAAGGGTCATGCTTGTTGCTATATGGAAGATTTTTTCGATGAGCGGAAGTAAGCTCTGTATCAGCAGGCCGACCAGGAAAGTAGCACCGGCGTGATAGCCTGCATTGCTGAAGACATCCGTGAGCGATACTTTTTCGGCCAAAAAGTCCAAGCTGGCCAAGGAGCCTGCTGTTATAAATACAATCACGGCCGAGAGAGCGCTGACCTGGAGGAGCTTCATTCTTGTGCGGATTTCTCTTAAAGAGAAACAGCACGTAACGGCACCGGCAATCATCGTCAAAAACAGGTTGATATCCGTGAGTTGATATTCGTTAATTGTTCCTGTGGCGAAACAGCCGAGCAGGCAGTAAAACATAATCATACCTATGGCGAAACGCTGGTTATAAGCGATTGTGAGGATAATGGCGGCGGTGACAGCGCTTCCGGTGGCACCGGAGGTATGATTGAAGAGCAAAGAGGTAACTTTGGTTGTTACCAGCAGCAAAGTATATAAACCAACAAGCGCCAGCGCTCTGGCGTGGTTTATAATTATTCGCTTTTGGTAGTGGTGAATATAGAAGGCGATGGCAAGGCAAATTAGTAATACAATTATCGAGGTAAATATCAGGCCGAAGTAATGGACCTGCTGTATCAACTCAAAAGTTAAAATTGGAACACAGAGCATCACGAAAAGCAGCCACAGGAGAATCGAGATTAAAGAATCGGTGTTAAGCAGGCTGCTTACTTGTGTAAAACGGTCGTCCAATATATTTTTTCGTACCTGGATTCGACGAGGACTTATTTTTTTCCAAAACGGCATCTGTTTATCCCATA
>CBDURK010000357.1:0-3542 GCA_965369645.1 uncultured bacterium
TGCGATAAGTGTATCACCGCCTGTCCGACACATGCCTTGACGCCTGATGGACAATTCGACGCAAATAGCTGCATAAACTATCTGACCATAGAATACAAAGGCCCCATACCTCCCAAACTGGAAGAAAAAACTGGCGACCGAATCTTTGGCTGCAACGAGTGTATCATTGCATGTCCTTACCAGAAAAATGCACCTGTTTGCAAAAATAAACAGTTCAAACGCCATAACAACAGGGCCACACTTGACCTGAGCAGGATTTTGAATTTAACACAACAGGACTTCGACGCCGAGTTTGCTGATTCCACGATTAGACGTTCTGGCCTTGAACGATTGAAAAGAAACGCTCGAATCTGCCTTGATAATATCAATAGGTCTTCATAACATTCCCATTTCCCCACAGGATTAGCTGAAATTAGTTGACAATTTGCAATGAATTTTCTAATCTAATAATAACGACAGCTTTGGTACGCTGTTAAATCACATAAAGGAACAATATAAGCTGCGGGAGGATTTGTTCCGTGGAAAAAAACAGCAGTAAGTTAGTGGCAGCTTTGGCATTGGCCGTCGCTTTTGTCATCATATCACCATCAAAAGAAATATCTGCTCAAATCAGTCCTCTTGTCACGAGTGAAAAGATTGAAGCCGATTGGCTTCACCAGGAAGAGCTTCGTAACATTACCAAGGTGTCCACAGACGGAAAAGTCACACGCGAACAGGATGCGATTGGCGCCTGCGACGGCATCAAGGATGGCGGGTGTGGATTTCATACCGAAAACGAAAACAAGCCCTGGTGGCAGATTGACTTAGGCAGGCGGATGGCGCTGGATCGCCTCGTATTATATAACCGCTGCGATCTTCCTCAGAGGACATCCAGAATAATCGCCCTGCTTTCCACCAATGGGAGGAACTTCGAACAGGTATATCAGCACGATGGCACGACCTTCTTTGGGTACAAGGATAACAAACCATTAGTGATTAAGCTTCAAAACGCTCAGGCTCGCTACATTCGACTTCAACTGCCCCAAAAGAGCTATTTCCATCTGGACGAGGTGGAAATCTACACTCCTGGTTCAAAAAATAATATCGCTCTTGGTAAACCGGCGACCCAAAGCAGCGTCAGCCAGTGGTCGAAACCGCACTTCCAAAAACAGCATCACAATTCCCTGCAAATTGATGAAGTTATCCAGCGTGGTCTTAAGCTCGCAGAGAGCTTACAGCAGCTTGGTGTTGATACCACGAGACAGACAAGAACATTAAAATCTATTGCAGAAAAAACCGGTAACTTTCGATGGGATGCGCCCGAAAATATTCAACGCTCATTGTATATTCAGGCCCGCCGAGTCGTTCGTGAAATGGCTTTTAACAATCCATTGTTGGATTTTGATACGATTTTGTTCGTCAAACGTGCCCCCGGTACTTTGCCTCACATGTCAGACCAGTACTACGGCTGGTGGTCACGTCCCGGCGGAGGTATTTATCTGCTTGAGAATTTCAAGAGCGAAAGGCCGCGTCTGCGCTGCCTTACGGAAAGCTGGCCTGCCGGAAGTTTCCTGCGACCCGAGCTTTCGTATGACAGCACAAAGGTACTGTTTGCCTATTGTCGATACTATCCGCATGTAGCAGGGATGGAGAAAGTGGATAAGGATAAGCTCCCTGAAGATGCCTTTTATCATATATTTGAGATGAGCATCGACGGAACAGATACCAGGCAGCTAACGTACGGCCGGTATGACGATTTCGATGCGAGATACGTGCCTGCTGAAACCAGGCACCCTGCTAAGGCAAATCACGACATCGTTTTTCTTTCGACACGAAAGGGCCAGTTTGTCCAGTGCTCCATGGCTGGTTCCGCCTCGACCAACCAGGCAACACTGCCCGACAGCTATGTACGTTGTGGAGGTGACAATAAACGCCCATGCGCCGTTTTTACTTTGCACGCAATGGATTCCAACAGCGAAAACCTGCGGCCTATCTCCGCATTTGAAAATTTCGAGTGGACACCATCGGTGACTCATGATGGCAACATTATTTACGCCCGGTGGGATTATATCGACCGCTTCAATGGTCACTTCATGAGCTTGTGGTCAACAAACCAGCACGGTTCGAATCCCCAGCTTGTCTATGGCAACTTCACTGAGAAACCGCAGTGCATCTTCGAGGCACGGGCAATCCCGAATTCGCACAAGCTGATTTTCACCGCCGCTGCTCATCACTCTATTGAGGGCGGGGCGCTTGCTTTGCTGGACCGCTCACGGGGTACCGAAGGGACCGACCCCATCACTCGCCTTACTCCCGATGTATGTTTTCCCGAGGCCGAGGGCTGGTCTCCGACATACTATGCAAATCCGTATCCGCTTTCGGAGCAGTTCTATCTCGTCGCCTGGAGTGACAAACCCCTGCCGCCGCATCGTGGTAGCAGTCAGGTTACAGGCTCCCAAAACCCTGTCAACGCCCTTGGCTTATATCTCTATGATTCATTCGGCAACCTTGAGCTGATTTACCGGGACCCCGAAATATCGAGTATGTACCCTATTCCACTGCGCAGGCGAGAAAAGCCGCCAATACATCCCGATACAGTTGATTGGGAAGGTATGCAGGAAGGACGCTTTATAGTACTGGATGTCTATAAGGGCCTTGGCCACCAATCTCAAGAGAGCAGCACCATCAGGCATGGCTCCATTAAACAGTTGCGCATAATCGGCGTACCACCGAAAACCCAGCCGCACATGAACACTCCGAGCCTGGGCGTTTCAAAAGAAGACCCGGGCAAATTCGTCCTCGGAACAGTTCCAGTTGAGAAGGATGGTTCGGCCTATTTTCGAGTACCGTCAGGGATACCTGTTTTTTTTCAGGCCCTCGACCAAAACGGATTGGCCGTACAAACCATGAGGTCTTTAACTTACGTTCAACCGGGACAGACGCTTTCCTGCATCGGCTGCCACGAATCTCGTCAGTTGGTCCCGCCGGTAGCAGCCCAGCCGTTAGCCGTGCAGCGCGAGCCTTCGAAAATCATTCCCGGCCCAACAGGCTCATGGCCTCTTCGCTTCGACCGCCTCGTACAGCCGGTTCTGGATAAATCCTGTGTATCCTGTCACCAACCCGATAGTGCCAATGAGATAGCCGCCCGCCTTGACCTCAGACCGGCTATGTCCTATGAAAACCTGCTCTCGTTCGCGGACAAAGACCTCGAAAAGCTGGCCTTTGAAAAAGACAGGTCCATAATTGGTCAATGCACAGCCGCTCAGAGTAAGCTGCTCGAAGCACTTGCAAACGGCAAGGGTCACGAGGATTTAAAACTTCAAGATGATGATTTTAATCGCCTTGTGACCTGGATGGATGTATATGCGCAAAAACTCGGATCTTTCAGCGAACACCAGGAAGAGCAATTACGAGAGCTTCGTCGGAATATGACGCCTTTATTAGCTGAGTAAATTCAGATTTTATTGCACGATAAACATTGCAATAAGGCCAACAAAATCTGCTCGTTAGAAAGCATATCTTCTATTACCCAGACAATTACGAGATAAGAGATAAGAAATGCA
>CBDURK010000358.1:0-3521 GCA_965369645.1 uncultured bacterium
CGAAATGAAAGGACAGGTTTTATTTTTTTTAATCGAGCCAGTTCATCAATGAGTGTCTCAATGGTCGTCGTACCCGGCTTCATGTGGGCATTCAACAATCGATTGCACAGGTTAATCCAGTCTTTTGCCTGTTTTCCCAGTTTGCCCCACTCTTTTGAGTCAGTTATTTGCCAGCCGCCGATGGAAGGTGTTGGCCGATGCATTATAAGCTGGTAGATAAGTTCCGCTATGTCTCGCAAGTCGGTATCCCAATGAAATTCAGTATCGATGTGTTCGTCTGGTAACGGATCCGACAAAACTATCGATGTCTGCGAAATATCTCCCTCGCCGGCAATGAGAATATTAGTAGCTTTGAGGTTCCCGTGTGGTCGACCGCATGCTTGTTTTAACTCAACTAATCCCTTTGCGACCGATTCGATAATTTCTCGAAGAGCCTGGGCGCTAAGCTTGATACGAACATCAATAAGTTGTTGAAGGGAACGGTCGTATTGATCTGTGGTGTAAAATGCTCCGTCAGGGATTGAGTTGCATTCGTGAATGGGAGCCCAATGCTCAGCTTCACCGGCGGCGGTTTTCTGCTGGACGTGGGCACTGTTGAGAAACAGATCAGATTCGGTTCGTACTTGTTCTGTTTCCAGCAGAAATGTGGGTGGCTTAAAAACCTTGATAGCGAATTTCGCTTCTGGTTCAGTTTTGGCCCGCCCACTATAGAGTACAGTGAATCCACTGTGGTAGAGTTCGCGAACAGTCTCATAGCGGCCAAAGCTTGTCATTCATCCCTTACCTATCTAAATCTAAGTGGGACCAAATTCTAAAAAAAACCTTTTTCTTTCGGAATGGTTAAAGGAACGATATTACCGCCTTCAATTTTTATATTGATTGTTTTTGTGAGTTTTCCCCAGTCGCCTGAGTTCACGGCAGGCAGATTCAGGCGCCTTGCATCGGCATTGCCGGGAAGATCGGAAAATATACCGCGCAGGTCTGCCAGAATAAACAAGTATTCAGCTTTCCTTTTTTTCCATATACCTCGAATGGGGTCTTTTTTGTCCAGAACTATTTCACATGGCCCTTGTCCGAATCTGATCACATGTGTATATGCTTTGGCACTTTTTCGAAGTTGGTTCTCGGGAGGTGTCCAGTAATCGGTCATTGACATCGCTTCCCACGTATCCTTCTCATACCTGTTGACACCTACAAGATGGACTTCTACGGATTTTTTACAAATGTCGTCGGCTGCTATAATGTTAACTGCCCGAGAACATCCGCCCGCCAGCAGGCCGACCAAAAGCAATCCAAACACTTGAGCCTTAAATAATGCTGTCTTCATAGTCAACTCCTTATGATTTCTTATAACTATTTGTACAACAGTTTTACGCTTCCACAGCGGTACATCAGTTATGTAGCTTACGTTATGGTGTCTCACTTATGTGAGGTACCTTTGAATAACGCTGGAAATTTCCTGATTGGATTTCCAGTCTGAAACAATCAGGCAGCGGGTTCTTAATATTAAGTTGTCTAAATCCGCCATCGTTCTTTCGAAAACTTTATGAAGTCCTCCCTGCTGGGCGTCACCGTAATCTTTACAATTAGTATCGGGACACAGTCCGGGGAACATTCGAAGGATTATGGTTAGTGTCGTCCACCATAGTTCAGACGGAATAAGTCCGAAAGCCTCGCCGGAAGTTATCTTCTCGAAAGTTAAATGATGGGGCCCGAGCGACTCAAGCCATCGCTCATCCTTTTTGAAAATATCACTTATACACTTCTCCATGCCGAGGGATTTGTCATAATCAGCTTCAATCTGGCGCGGCAGGCTTAATGTTTCATCGAGGGCAACAGGCAGGCTGTTGGTGTTATCGACAAGAAGAATCCTTACGGCGATAACGGCCAGGGAGTATAGGTCGCAGGGACTGCTCAAAAGCGGTATAATCTCGAACGGTACATCCGGCATCGGTACTCCTTCTGCTGCTTGCAAATCCGCGACTACGGTATCATCTTTTTTCTGAGCTACTGTTCGAAATCGCCATTCTCCGGAGGCCATCGCCGAATCTGCTTCGAGATGAGCGTAAAGATTGATCTCGCCACAAGCAAGATTGAGTCTAAATCCGACAAGATCGTTTCTTGCCAGGTCGATGCGTTCCTGTGTTGCAAACGTACCCTCGATAGTTGTTATATCACGGTTATCGGGCAGGATCCGGCGTATGCGAACAGATGCCTTTCCTTTTGCTGAGATAGAGCCAGCCAGCGGACGGTATATGGAAGTTCCGCTTTCAAGTGCGGGTAAAAAGTATTTCAAGTCGCTGTTTTCTATTGCCAGTGGAATCGCATCTCCCGGGTCACTGAGCACGGCCCTGGCCGTCCATAAATAAGGCAGTCCGCGTCCCGGTTCTCCGAGCTTTACCTGCCAGCTTTCGGGGCTTATGTTGAGAAGCGGCCGTTGAAGATGGCAGACCATGGAATGTACTGATGATACGATATCGGCAAGTAACCTGAGCTTCAAGTGGAATGTTTCAATCAGTCGTCCGCATTGACCGTGGGCTTCCAGAAAAAGCCGGCCGTCGGCGGTCAAAACGGCTTCATCCTTTCTCAGTGCGTTTAGCTGCTTCCCGAAGTCTATTATGGACCTTCCATGCTTGAATCCGTCCCATGCGGCCCCGCTGAGAATGTCGGTAAAAGCTTCCAGCCCGATCGTGAAATGCTTCTTTACGAGCATCAATCCCGCCCCGGGATTAAATGGTATAATATGAGAGGTCTCACCGCAAATCTCAGAAAGCGGTTTTGTCGAAGCGTTAGTCGGTGCACCTGAGGTCACGGGTACGAGTGGTGACTCTTCGCTTGACTCGGGTATATACAAATAACGGTGCAGCGAACCGGAATAGCCTGGCAGGTTCTTTTGCTGGAGCAGGCCTTCGTCCGCACACAGCCTCCAGTGTGCCCCGGAGCCGGGATCGACCGGATGGAGTGGCGAATGCGTAGAAATATCCAGAAATGTCGGCAGCGGGTGTTCAGACTCCCAGCCGGTTGTTACTGTTGCCGCTCCGTCGAGATTATTGAATCCCTGAGATTGCCGGCGCCAGCGATTATCAAGCATGGAGTTTGAAAGCGAATGACGAACCGCCGATGCGGCGTTGATGAGAGTTTCGGTGTTCTGAACCCAAAGCTCGAGCCATTCCATCACTTGGCCGGAAGCGTCAACGATGCATCCTAAAAATACTTTAGCATCACACGTATCACGAAGCACTACAAGATGACCACCTGCAGGATCAGGCTTGAGCTTTACCAGAACGCAAATCTTCAGTACCGAAGATTTCTGGTCATCGGAAATAGGTACGGCAACGTAGCCATTTGGTGGCGTTGCAAGACTATTTTTTGGGTTGGATGATGACACAGGTAACTCACCTTAATAACAATCAATTATTTTTTTCATAATAACCCACTCACCCAAATGGCTGCAAGCACCATTAAGGCTGTTAGAGATAAATTTTACCGGTTAATGTTCTGCTGTCAAATGGATTTCGATA
>CBDURK010000359.1:0-3474 GCA_965369645.1 uncultured bacterium
AATAAACGGTTCTGTCGTTGGTTATTCTGATCCTCCTTTTGCCGAGCAGACTATTGTTCACAGTGGTAATCAGTCGATGCCGATGTCCTATGATAATGCTGTTGGTAAATCTGAGGCTACTTTGACACTTACTAATCTGCGTGACTGGACAGAGAACGGCATCAACACACTGACGATTTGGTTCAGGGGCAATACTTCTAACGCTGCCGAACCGATGTATGCTGCTATTAATGACAGCGCTGTAGTTCAACACGACAATCCTGATGCAGCACAGATAGCTTCCTGGACTGAATGGAATATCAACCTGCAAGCGTTTGCGGACCAGGGTGTGAATCTTTCCAATGTCAGTTCGATTACTCTTGGCCTTGGCAATAAGAATAATCCGGTTGCCGGCGGTTCAGGTATGATGTACATTGACGATATTCGTCTGTATGCAATAACACCCTAAACCGGAACCGGCGGTTAAAACTGCAAAGTTGGTATTGCAGATTTATATTAACTCGGGGCTTATACTTATTGATTCGGTATAGGCCCCGCTTGCTTTAGCTCAATAAGAAAAGATTTAAAAGTGTGTAATGATATTCTTTATTGCATTAGGATCTGTATTGACAAATTCCGGAACGTTTGCCGCCCAATCCGGGGCAGTCATATGTGATAAGATAACCGGAGGACTGCTTTGGCCTTTGTGGTCTATATGTGTCAGGAACAACTGTGTAAATGGTGAGTGTCGTTTAGAGGAGAACACGAGCCATCTACTATTAGGAGACCAGCTATGCCAGGAGTTCATCCCCTCGTTGTTGCACTGCATTTTTCGAGATTCTCCGCCGCCGGCAGGAATGATATGCAATTTGCTGTCCGGCCTTACCATTATGAATGATTTTGCCTGACAATATACAATCCATTTGCCATCCGGTGAGTACCTGGGAAAGAAGTTGCTCATTCCGTTGTTCGATGCACCTTTTAATGGCTCAGGTATCCCGCCTGCCCCATCATTGAAAGGAACGCGGTATAAGTCATAACAGAAGCCATCTATGGTATCTAAATAGTCCAGACTTTCTTCAGAGGACATGGAATAACTCTCCGTATCATATTTGTCGTCTGCGGCCTTTGCCCGGATGAAAACAATCGTTTTCCCATCCGGACTCCAACAGGGATTGCATTGGACATATTCAGGGTCATCAGCACCGCCCAGAGGGTAATAAGTTTTATTCTTTCTGTCATAGACAGCCAAAATTCCTCTGACAGGAAAGAAGAAATCCCCAAAGCTACTGTAAGCTATAACAAATAAATCCCTGACCATTGACACTACGTACCGACCATCCGGTGATACCCGTGCTAAAAAACCGTTTGTGTGCTTATCGCTTTTCTTTTCAAAATCATCCCATGTATTTACATCATCTGCCGTGATGACAGTTTGCTCCTTTACCTGGATCGTTATAAAGGAGCCTTTGTTTCCGGCATAATCCATATCCATGACGAGGCATTTTCCATCGCGTGAAAAGGAATGGCAACTTCCGCAGAAAGGTGGATTTGAAAGGACTATGCGGGGAGAAAGCGAGGAAATACTGTCAAAACGCCAACGGATTCTTGATAGGTCTCTTGCGGCTTCTTGAAATGGGGGTTTTACTTCTCGATACAACAACGGAGCTCCAACTTTGTCCAGCGATGTTTCGAACATAATTTTAGTGTGCCCGCGGATTATTGTCGGAGCCGAATGATTGACACCGAATATATGAGCAGTAGCCGACTTACCTGAAGATCGCTGCTTAATTGATTCCCAGTTTTTCGCAGTGAATGTCAATTCGGTACTTTTAGTCTGGAAATTCATCCGTTCCAGCTTGTCTTCGAACTCAAAACTCAACAGCCATGTATCACTGCCGGCATCTAAGTTTATCCAACGGAAAGTGGGTGGAGGAATCTCCGGAGGGAAAACAGTATCACTCAAAGGATAATCAACCATAATCTGAGCATACGAAGACTGTTCATTATATCCCGATAGAATTGATGAAACAGCCCTGCTTGAGATCGCACGTTCTCGATAAAAAAATAGCCCTACAATCAAGGCCAATACGGCGATAGCAACTGTGTATAAATTTCGGCGTGAGATAGTGCCTGAATTGAAGTACTTCATACTGAGATTTTCCATATAATTGCCTCTACTCTTCAGCTACGCCGCTGATCTTATCTGGGGCAATTATAACACACTCGGTCTTGATAAATCAAGCTGTTGGCTGAATTTAAGTATATGATAGTCAAGACAACTTCGTTGTTTGAACGGCCAACTAAAGTCTTCAGATTGGAAAACGAGGGGGTGGTTTGTGAAAATCTGAAAATATTCTTTGAATTACGACAGGTAATTATTAAAATGAAGTGGAAAGGAAAAACAAATGTGGGAAGCTGGAGCAATTATTGCAATTGTCGTAGTTGTTGACCTATGCATCATAGGCATATACAAGGCCTTGCGGCGCACGGCGAAAGAATGCGATAAAAAAAACTAACAAGGTAAACCCTAAGAGAGCATTTACAATACTGCCCATGGTAGTGTAAGGCCAACATACTTCAAGACCATCATTCGGCGTCTTTACAGGCCGCCGCCATTTTCTTCCCAGGTTTCTCTCTTAACGACCCAGATGCTGGTTTGGTAGGGTTTGATCGTGGCGTGCTCAGGTATCCATAATTTAGTCTTATACCAACTTTCGACATGGCCGTCATAGAAAGCGAGATTGGCAGAGCCATTATGGCGATACATAGTAGGACCTCCACATCCGGCGGCTTTGTAGTCATTGACGGTACCTTCCTGGCCCAACACGTCCCAACCGTCGATGTAATTGGCTCCCCTCCACTTACTCCACCAGTCGTGAGCTTCGTTGAAGTGCAGTTTGCGAGCGGGCTGCTTTACGGTTGACATCTTATAGGCCAACCTGGTCAGGTCCATGGTGGCAGTCCATGAGGCCTGGCCTACCGAGGGATACCAGTCTTCGATATTGAAACCGTAGCTGACAAGGGTTCCCCCTTCGTTGCCACTTTCAATGTCATAGGCGTGCGCCCAGGCTTTCTGTCTATCAGAAGGGCACTTGTATTTCTTGGGGGTTTGAACGGATGATAGATCCGGCTCGGCTCCCTCGTAGCCAATGTATTTGCGGAAAGACGGATTACCTGTCCAGATGGATCCCGCCGGGTTGGAAGAATCGCGGCAAGGCACGCCCCAGTCATCAAAATTGGCTGCGTACAGGTGATTGGCCAGAGCCAGACTATGGAGGTTGTTGGAGCATACCATCTTGCGTCCCTGGTCCCGAGCCAGGTTCAATGCCGGCATTAGAAGGGCCATCAGAATGGCAATGACGGCAATCACAACGAGAAGCTCGATTAGCGTGAATGCTTTTGAATTGCTCATGATCTTTGCCCTCATATGTCTTATTACTTTATCCTACACTGCGTTGGTGTGTAAGTCAACTGGAAAATCCGAGAGGCAAG
>CBDURK010000360.1:0-3449 GCA_965369645.1 uncultured bacterium
TTAACTTTAGCTCACTTTAGTCACTTTAGTTCACTTTAGACACTTTAATGTCAGCTTCTGTCTGGCGAATACGATATACGCAATACGATATACGAGAAATGTTAACCAAGGACTCTGCTATCTGCATACGAGCTATCGATTATTCCGAGACGTCCCAGATACTGACCTTCTTCACCCGTGACTCCGGCAAAATCGGCGCCATCGCAAAAGGCTCGAAGCGCCCGAAATCCTCATTCGGCGGCCCCTTCGAAATATTCTCCTACGGCAAAATTGTCTTCGCAGAATCCAACAAAGACAAACTCGCCACTCTCACCGAGTTCGAATCCGCTTATGGAGGCGCAGGCTTCAGCAAGCTGAGTAATAATCTGTTCACCCTAAATTGTTGCCTCTTCGGCGCAGAGCTATTGAATAAACTCACCCACGATTACGACCCGCACCCGCAGCTTTTCGACAACTTCCTCCAGTTCTTACAGAACGCCGGCGAAGGCACCGACAATTCCGATATGCTCACTCTTTTGATATTATTCCAGCTCTCCCTGCTAAAAGAGACCGGCCTCCAGCCTGTCCTAAACCACTGTGTCAATTGCAAAACACAATTCGAGCATCGAGCATCGAGCATCAAGCATCAAGTATATTTTAGCAGCTCCGTCAACGGCCTGATTTGCAGAGACTGCGAGGCCGCCTTCCCCGATAAAATAAGACTATCACCCAACGCAGCTAATTGCCTGAGCAACCTAAACCTACTCGCCAAATCAGAGGATAATACCCTAAAAGAAATCGAAAAACTCCTAACCCACCACCTAACAGAAATCCTCGGCCATAAACCAAAAATGGCTAAATACATCCTTCGCCTTTAATTTCCCCCTTTGATGTTCGACATTTCTTGTTGGTTATTCGATATTTTCTCTTTTCATCCAGCCCTGCCTGTTCATGAGCCTAGTCGAAGGGGCAGACGAATGGGAGGGTTCTAACCTCACAATGACATTAAAAATCCAGTATCAAGCATCAAAATTTCGAGGGATTTCCAACAAAATACACTGATACCTCTGAATGATATCCACCGCTGCATACTTCTCTTAATTAAGCCTCTACCATGAATTCGCCGCCGGCTCTCTTTCAATTTCCTCCTGCACGTTCTCAGGCAGGTTCGTGAGAAAATCCAGGCCGGTGAGTTCCTCAATCTGGTTTATGCTTGCCAAATAGGTCTCTACTCGTCGCTCCGTATCAGTAACGGTATCAAAATGTCGGACCAGAAATGCAATCACATCCGGACGCTGTTGATTTCGCATGTCAACTATTATCTTGAAGAACGCAGTCGGCACGGCAACATCATTCTCTCCGATAACATTAAACAGCATTTGCCGGGTTGTATCGGGCTGTCGATCGATTTGCTGAACGCGCGTTCGGGCTTCAAACACCGGGCCACAGATGATCGTAAGATCCCCACGGTCTCTCACCCAGGATCGCACACGGTTTTCGATAGTTTTCCATATGCTTCCATTATAAGTGGGGCCTATCTGTGGCGCAATGTTAGTAAGCAGATTGCTTTGCTCTTCGGCCTCCTGGTTCCATTGCATATCATTGGCCGGGGCCATGTGTCCTCGAACATAGTCGCTGCTAGCCGTCGCATAATCAGCGAGCGTAGCCCGGGCCTGGGGGCGAACCTCGCCATCTTCATCGAAGGCGTTCGAGCGGTCAAAGCTGTCATTGTCTGAGTTGGCTCGGTTTAGTCGATACTGTACCCAAACAGGTATCTTGAACTTCGGGTCGTAACCGACCGCATAACCCCGCCGGAACATCTCTTTATAGCCAGCCGGTTTGCCGATTGCCAGGTGCAACGCGGCGTACTCACGCTCCTGTTCCGTCAGCCCGCCGTCAACGTATGGCATTACTGCAACTGGTGGTGCGTCCGGTGCCTGGCCTGTATATAGCCGAACCACATACCTTGACACCCATCCCGTCTCGCCGTTCGGCAAAAACACATTGTAAAACCTGTTTGTCTGTTGTCCCGTAACTGCGTTGAGCTGATGGCCTCTCTCCAATCGCAAAAGCTGCTCGGCGCCCGAATCCGGTTCATCACGTACTATGGCGTTGCGGCTGGCCTCAACATAAAACTCCTGACCCAACGCCGTCTCGAACATACACGCAACGACGCTGATAACAATTATCGTTATTCGCATTTTTACACCTCATACTTATTTCTTTTATGTCTGTAATTTCTTCCGCTCTTCGTTGGCACTGCTCCTGACCTTCAAGAGGTCATGGAACAAGGCTATCGATGCCTTACTGCCTCCTGCCACCACACCGGCTGTGACGATGATACCAGCCAACTGAGTGCGCTCGCTGAGCATAATGATACTAACCGCGTCAAATTTCCACACCCAGCAGATTACCAGACTCAGCACAAAGACTATGAACTCCTTGAGGGGATACCTTTGACCGGCAAGGGCCTTCTGTTTCGCTGGCCCGGCCGTTTCTCCTGCATTTACTTTTGCTTGTTTCTCTCCTACAGCAGATGGATTCTCAGCGACTGGCGCCGCGCTATTGTCAACCACAGGGCTTACTTCACCAGATGGTGCGTTCTCGTTGCTCCCTAATAGCTTACCGACGCGAGCATCTTCAAACTGGCTAATCCACCAGCGAGATTCGAACAGAAGGGCACATGCCCGCTCTACAAGAAAAGACAAGACAATAATACCCACAAGCGCCTCTAACGTGCGCTCCCAATCAAGATGGAAAAGATTCGGGTCCATTAATAATACCTCCTGTTATAATGATAATTTTCTAACAACTGCTTATAAGATTTCCGCATATATTTTTATCTTGTGCATTTACCGTTTAACGCACTAAGTTGCAGTAATAGAATACTGATATTTAACTTCAATCAAGGATGTCCCGCTCGCTTGCTTATTTAAAGAACAATTACACTATCGATGTGAATTTTTCAAGATTATTACTTTATAGACTACCCTGTTCTACATATAAGGCGTCTGCGCTACTGGAAATGTACACCACAAAAATCAATATTTTCAAAATTTTTCATGGTTTTACCCTCATTCCAAGCACAAGAGAGTCTGCACTGAGCAAAGCCAAACTTGAGAGAAATGATCGCACAATAATATTATTCCTCATTTTGCGTTAAAACAGGCAATATACCCTCAATTGACAATCCCCGTTTGTGCGCGGCTTAGTAGCTTTGCAATGATAGTTGATAACTTGACACGCGGAATTTACCAGCCTACAAGGGTGTTTTCAGTCAAAAACGCTCACAAAAATCGAAAAGCTCCTGATCCTCCACCTAACCGAAATCCTCGGCCATAAACCAAAAATGGCTAAATACATCCTGAATGCTTAATTCTCTCCCCCAATTCATTGCACAGGTTGTCACTAATGTTGAGCTGGATTCTGTAGATACTCAACTATCTTATGAACGGGTGTTGATGGATTGC
>CBDURK010000361.1:0-3433 GCA_965369645.1 uncultured bacterium
TAATAATTATCGCTACGCGCAGGCAAAATATCAAAAAAAGCGTTTATGGCAGGCACTGAGAGCTGTATTGATTGTACCTTGCAAAGGTCTTGACTCAGATTTCCAAAACAACATAACTTCATTCTTCGACCAGGACTATAAAAATTATTTGCTCTGGTTTGTTGTTGGCGATGAATCAGACCCGGCCTACAGCGAACTAAATAAACTGAAAAATCAACTCAGCCAAACATCAAAAGCAAAAAACGTTCAGATATTCATTGCGGGAAAAAGCCAATCATGCAGTCAAAAAATTCATAATTTGTTGTACTGCTATGAAAGAATAGGTGACGACATCGAGGTTCTCGCCTTTGCCGATTCCGATGCCTGTGTCCGCAATGATTGGCTAAGTCAACTGGTTTATCCCCTCCGACAATCCAAGATCGGCGTAGCTACAGGCTACCGCTGGTTTATACCCAGCAAGAATAATCTGGCCACTCTGGCCCTGTCGGCGGTGAACGCCAAAATCGTCCAGTTGCTTGGCAACACACGTTTCAATCAAGCCTGGGGCGGTTCAATGGCTATTTGCGTGGATGTTTTTCGCCGCCTGGGTATCGACAAAATCTGGTCAAAAGCATTAAGTGATGATTTATCACTCAGTACAGCCGTCAAAAAGGCAGGAATGAAAGTAGCTTTCGTTCCCGCTTGTCTGGTGGCTACGCATGAATCCACTACATGGAGCAAACTCTTCGAGTTCAGCCGCAGGCAGTTTCTGATAACTCGCATATACGCCCCGAAAACATGGTGGTTTGGATTGTGCAGCAGTGTATATTCGGTATTGGGAATATGGGGGGCGGCGGTCCTGGCAATCTACGCCGCGAAGATTCAACATCCGAATCTGGACCTTTTTATCTCAGTACCTGTCGTATTTTTCGTAAATCAATTGGGCCGTGCGATACTCCGGCAAAGAACCGCTGAACGGTTACTCGAAAACGAGCGGCGGGCAATGAGAGCCGCCTGCCTTGCCGACATTCTTGCATGCTGGTTGTGGTCATTACTGCTGCTGTTTTATATTGTTTCGTCGGCCTTCGGCAGGACTATTGTTTGGCGAAACATACGTTACAAACTGCTCGGACCTACTAAAATAATTGTACAAGACCCCAAAACATAACACAGTATTCTACAAATGATACGGGTGGCGCTGCGGTCTGTACATCATTCGCTGTGCCTGCTCGTCACCAACTATTTTCTGCTTTTTCTGGTTCCATTCAAGCTTGCGACCAAGGATATAGGAAAGATTCCCTAAAACGCACAGGTTAGCCACGCCAACTGCTGCTTCGATGTTCATAATGGTTTTCTTACCGGTTTTTATGCCATTGAACCAGTCTTCTTTGTGACCCGGACTTTTATAGACATCCTTTGCTCCGGCCGGCAGCTCCCAGTTGCGGGCCTTTTTCTCGACCCATGTACCACCGTCACCACCCCAATGCACAAATTTGCCTTTGCTGCCATGATAGACGGCTCCGTAGCCCGGTCGGCTGATTTTTCCGCCCGGCTCTTTGCCTGTTCTTTGCTCAGCAGGTACTGCATTACCGGTGTGCTGATTCCAGGTAAGGACCCAGTCAGGATTCTTGAAGGTATAAGTAACGTCCATCGTAACGGCACTGTCCCACAGGCCCTTTGTTGGCGATGTACCGGTTGCCTCGACGGTAACAGGCCCGGTGCCGTCAGCACCCATCCACCACATAGCACAGCTCATAACGTGCGCACCACGGTCGCGAATCTGGCCTCCGCCGGATTCCATTATCCATCGGAATACACCGTGGCAATACTTCTTATTGTAAGGACGCCAGCGCAGCGGCCCCAGCCACAAGTCCCAGTCTAATTCAGCCGGCGGATTACTGTCCGGCACAGGTTTACTGTCCTCGGGACTGTTATAGTGAAAGCAGTTTACCTTATCAATATGGCCAATATTACCGTTAACCAGATATCGATGCGCCAGATAGGCTTCCGGCTGCGAGCGACCCTGTGAGCCGACCTGGACCGATACTTTGTTGTCCAGTGCAGCGGCCACCATTGCCTTGCCTTCCTCGATAGTACAGCAGGCCGGCTTCTCGACATAAACATGCTTACCGCATTGGGCCGCGTGTACCATTTGAACCGCGTGCCAGTGATCCGGTGTAGCAATAACAACCGCATCGATGTCATTGCGATGGAGAATATAGCGGTAATCGCGATATGCCTCTACACTATGGCCAACTGTTTTTACGGCATTTGCAAGCCGCTTTTCATCCGCGTCACAGACCGCCGCGATGTTCACCTCGCCTCGGTCGCGTCGTGCAATCATATCGCGCAGATGGTATCCACCCATTCCACCGACTCCGATATGGGCCATCGTCAACTTCTCATTTGCTCCTGTTCGGCCCGAGGCCGCCAGTACACTTGAGGGAATCAAATACGGAACACTCACAGCCGCTCCGGCAGCAACTAAGAATTCACGCCTGTTGATTTTATTTGTTCGTTTCATCGTTTTATTACCTTTCTGCTCTTATATTTCAGCAATTTTTTATATAGTGCTGAAAAATCGTTGCTATCTTACTTAAGCGATTTAACGTTCGTCTTCTTCGTAGGTATCAGCTTGACACAGTCAAGACCCGGAACCTCCACGCCGCGCTGTCGAAGAGATTGCGCTATGTTAAGCTTAAATTCATCAGGCGCATTTATCAGGGCGGCTCTTAATGCCGCAAGCGCCGCTTTGTTCGGAATCCGCTGCAGCGCCATTCGAGCATCTTCACACAGTTCTCTGTGGCTCAACAAAGCAGCTATCGATTTGATGGACTTTCTGTTGCCTATTTCGGAAAGCATCCACAACACTTCACGGCGGACAGGCACCGGCTGGTCATTACCGAGTAACTCAACCAGCCTGTTAGTAACCGCTTTTTTCTCATTGTCAGCGCCGGGGCGACCAACGTGGCGAACTATCTGCCATAATCCACGCTTTGCAGCTCGCGCAACTTCGAGTTTTTTGTCAGCCATTACTATTGCCAAAGGCTTGACTGCCGGGGCGCCGGCCTTGCCTGCACTCTGCCATGCCTGGGTTCGCACCTTGGCATCATCGTCCCTTATCCCGGACATCAGGTTATACACTCCTTTGTTCCGGGCGGCATCAGATGCCGTCGGCAGAACACCGGCAGCGGCTAATGCAAGGGACACTTTTTTCGAATTGCTAATAGACATGTTCTCAACCCTTTCTCATTATTTCGGTTACAACAGATGTTTTCTGTGTTACATACGATTCTATACTAACACCAATGGCAAGGTCAAATGTTATTTGTGTCTCCCGGTGTCCATGAACCGACACCCGGTTTGAAATTGGCACCATTAGGGTGGTAAATTCCGCGAGTAGCATTATTAAAACAATCGTAAGGTTCCTTATCCACGCAAAAGCGTTCATTTT
>CBDURK010000362.1:0-3409 GCA_965369645.1 uncultured bacterium
TTTTTCGTATCACTGTAATCGAAGATGCCTATAATACCGGGATGCTCAAGCTCTTCCATGAAAGTAATATCAGAGCGAAGATGCTCTCTGGAATGTCGGCGGGTAGTAGCCCCCGAGGCCGAAGTAAAACTGAATATTTTAAGCCTGACGAGAATGTCATCTGCCCGGTGGCGCACAATATGTTCGCTGACCATATCTGAGGTACTGATGGTTCTTACTAACTCATAGCTTTCAGGTATAGTAACGGGAGCATCCGGCATAGTCACTCCATCTGCGTAAAACCAATCATGGACAACTATAGAACTTCTATAAATAACACAAAATAATATCGCCTACGTAGTAATTATACATTTGTCCCGGAGTACAAGCCAGCAAATAGCATGTTTAAGATGATAGTTTTTTTGTTGTTATTTATCTCCAAAAAAAGTTAAAATACACTAAGATTGTGAAAAGTATATGTGAGGGACATGAAACAGCAAACAAGAGAAGAACGATAAAGAGGGCGAAGCAATGTCACTGCCGAGTGAATATGTTATAGAAAACGCAATCGGGAGCATAGGCGATATAATCATATATCGGGCAGCGCACCCCATTCACGGTACGGTGAGTGTTTACCAGTTGGACGATAATATGCCTGTCGGCTTTGTCGGAGAGGCAAAGAAGAGACTGTACCAAAGTGGCCTGCGAATGCGGGATATTTCGTTACTAAACCTTAGCTTTGTGACAAAATCCCTGGAGGTTTCACAGAATCCAAATGAACCTTATGTAGTTACCAAATACGCCAAATATGACATTGAAGAGCTTATTAATAACGGAGTCACACTAAAACCCCAAAGGGTGTTCCTGATATTTTCCCAGGTGCTTGATGCAATAGTGAATTTGGCTGGTAACGGCCGTTTGATAGATTGTGTCCATGCGCGCCAGATTAAACTGTCACAATTGCATACCGGCAATATAAGTTTTTCAGTTATTGAGGAAACAGAGGAGGGGTTTGGTGCAGGTAGAGCCAGTGTTCATTCAGAAGCTGTAGAGCCGACCAATGCAGATGAGAACGCTGTGTCCTCGGCAGACCCAACCCGGACAGTTCCTATTACAGAAAAAGCCGATGAGAAGCAGGCACTCAAAGACAAAGCTCATGCAGAACATCCCGATCCCGACGCCACCCCTACGCTTGATAAGAATGTTCCTGTAGAAGATGTTCGAAATGAATTGAGGACGGCGAGAAGAAATATTTATATTCTGGGAAACATCGCTTTTCAATTGCTTTTTGGCAGGAAGTACCTGTCAAGTGACAAACTTTCGGCGGTAAATATTCGAGAGCTTGGAAGAAGATGGCGAAAAGTTTTGGAAAGGGCGCTCAGCGAAGACGCTCCCGGGCGCTATAACACGTATGAAAAAATGCTGTCTGACATTAGGAGGGCGTCGAACAGGAATAAGCGAGTGGCAATTGCTTCGGGTCCATTCCTGATAGTACTGATGGTCATTGCGGGTTATTTCTCCTATGAACGATATAGAGAACATAAAATAATGACTTCTCAAGCCGGCCAGGCTATTAAGAAATTCCTGGACATAGTTAACGAAACTAAGGATGAATTTCCAGAGCTTACAAAACCCCAGGCGGAACCAAACAGGCCGGATAATAATACTATCCTGAGCCCGTTCGATAACATCAAATCTGTTGACGAGGACTAAAGTTGCGTTTTAACTGGCGGACTCCCGGCAATTTCATTTCAAAGATGAGAGCCACAGCCGGGCTATTCTTCGCTGTATTAGATTGTTTCGTTAACCGATGATATCTTCCAGACGCATCTGGATAAATGCGATAACACTTATGCCGCCGTCTTCTGTAACGGCTGGACCGTATTTTCCCATTACAAATGCTATGGAATCATCTGATGACCATCCTATTTCGCTGATTAGAAGCATTGTATATTCTCCGAGAGCGTCAAGCCATTGGCTGGCTGATGCATAATGAGTTCCGTCGTTGACATGAAGTGTAAATGCCTGACCGATTGAGGCAAATTGTTCGGGAGAAGGCGGCAAGTTAGGCTGGGCAAATTCATTTATTACCAGGCCGAGAGCTGCAATCCGACTTCCATCAGTATCGTGAAGCAGCTCTGCAAGATCTCTGAGTTGGGCGGCTGCCTGGTGTGGACGCATGTCTGAGGCCTGCAGAAAGGCTCCTGCAAGATAGGCTTGAGTAATCTCCTGGCATTTGTTCTCGTCCTCACCCTGTTGGTCGCCCTCGCAAAGGCCAAGTTCTTCACCAAGCCACTGCAGGTCATTGGAAATCGTGGTGCTTTCGACTTGTCCTACATCTGAGATATCAGGAGTTACGGGCACCAAAGTAGAAGTTACCTCTGCTTCTATTGGCGTTCGCTCTGGAATGGTCGGCTTTTCCTCTTCCGCAAGGACCCAGGCCCCTGTACCAACATCAGGATTTTCACCGCGGAGCACATATGTGCCGTTTCCGGGAAAGAGTCCGGGGTCGCTGGCATACGGTAGAGTATCGTTGTCCCTTGCATAGCTCAAAGTTGGTGTTATCCGTGAGCACACCTCTAACCAGTTTATTGCAGCCAGGGAGTTTAGAAATTCGATTCCGAACGGCTCTACAGTGTCATATGCATCGACAACCATCGCTCCATTGAAAGCAATAGTGACCGGTGAACTAACATTGATATTGCCTGTGTTACTTGCCAGATAGACAGCGATATCGATTGGGTTACCCGGATTTTTATCTCCTTCTATAACGTTTAAGAAATCAATAACTGACCGGTCGTCAGCAGAGCCGTATGTTCCATTAGCTGTCAATTCTGCACCGGGGTCTAACTTCAAGGTATCTTTGCTTATTATTACAATTGCAGCTTTACCGCCGCCGGGCAGATCTACACCGGTCGTGCCGTTGGAACTGCCCGTTATAGGTGTATCGAGCTTTCCACCAGCACCAGGTGTGGATATAGTACCCCCAGTCGAGACAATCTTTACACCACCAGAAGTAGAGGATAAACCGGCTGGAGCGATGTTTATATTACCACTACCTGAAAGCTCAATATTATCTTCTGCCATTGCAGTTATGGACTTCCACTGATCAGCCGCATTCGCAGAATTCGCATTATCTGCAGTGAAAAAACCATTATAGCTTTGAGCTGTAATATCCGTGTTTGATTGATTATTAAATGTAAAATTAGCCAAATCCAAATCCATACCTTGTTTTAATGTCAGCGTACTGCCACTTACACTTATGGTACTGCCTGTGCCTGCCGCTTTGATCTCACCATTTGTAGCTTCGATTATCAGCGAACTCGTACCTGTTAATGTCTTACCGTCAGCTAAGATTACATCATCGCTGGCTTTAAGCATCTGCCCGGAAGCAACAGTGGTATTATCCTCCAAAGTAAGACTTCCACTC
>CBDURK010000363.1:0-3401 GCA_965369645.1 uncultured bacterium
AGGACCTGCAAAACTATATTGACAGTGTGGGCCAGAAAATTGCCCGCATCAGCCACAGACCCAACTGGGAATATCATTACGTCGCACTTAACGACAAACAGATTAACGCCTTTGCATTACCCGGCGGATACATCTTCATCACTAAAGGAATGCTCGAAAAACTTCAGTCCGAGGCCCAGTTAGCCGCGATACTGGCCCACGAAACGGCCCACGTCGTCGCACGGGACACATCGAACGCCATAAGCAATCAAATTGGAATCAGCCTCTTACTGGCCGCTGCCACTTCCGGCCAATCTTCCGGAGCTGTTATGACAGCCGCTGAACTCTCACGCAGAATTATTGGCCTAAGATACAGCAGACAGGATGAACGCGAGGCTGACATTGCAGGCCTGGATTATATGGTCGTCGCCGGATACAATCCTTATGGAATTGTAGAGACTATGCAGATGCTCGAAGATCAGCAAAAAGAAAGAGTGGTCGAATTCCTCGCAAGCCACCCTCCGCCGGCAAATCGAATTGCATACTTGTCCCAAAGAATCAAAACAAAATACCAGGACCTGAATAGCTTGAATATCGGAAAGCAGCAATACAGCAAAGACGTCCTCGACCGGCTGATAACACAAGACTAACCACCCACTGCCAGGAGTGCAGGCCAGGCATATTTAAGAAATTCCAACAATAAGCCAATAGCAAATAATAAAGCCCAATACCATTCCGGATTGGGCCTTATAAAATCACTTACGTTTTTACAATATCAAAAGATGATCTGCACACAGGACAAAAGCTCTGTACAGATAAAATCGCTATCACTCCTGCCTAAAAGCCTCGTCTCACACGTGCGATTATATCACTCGTTATCCGCCCGACATCTCTCTCTTTCTGGCTTTTCTGATTTCTTCCGTCGCGCTCTGCTTACATTTCGGACAGCGATCAGGAAAATCGTTCGGAACTGCACCGCTCCTGAAAACAATCCCGCAAGCTGCATTTTGACATTTTTCGGCCTTGTAAATACTTGGCTCCCCACACTTTTCACAAGTCAGCGCCGGTGCAGTCGGTGCCATTGGGTTGGCATTAGCCGTAACAAACCTAAAGTATTCCTTCAATCCCATCTGATACTCGGCATTACAGCTCTTATTCATGCACTTGACCCAGGTCATCTCTTCGTCCGAAATGTCATCGATCGTACCGCTGCCGCCGCCCCTTCCAAAGATCATCGCGCCGGCCACTCCCAGGCAAACAAGGATAATTACGATCATAACAACTTTTTTCTTGCTCTCATCCATATCAGTTTCTCCAAATCAATCAAACTAACAATGCGTTACCAAGCTCACGCCAACAAACTATTATTAATTGCATTACTTGTCAAATGCATTTTCAATTATTTAACGGCATTTCAAACAGCATTTCGCCCGTCAGCCCCGGCGCCATCTGCAGCACCTTGGCCGGCTCCTCCGGAAAACCCGTCCGCGCTGAAAGATAAGCCGATTCGATAACCGCCATATTCTGCAGATTCTCGCCGCCGCTGCTGCACAGCTTGTTTGTATCCGGAGACAATATGCTCATAGCAAAATTCTTCAGTTGTTCTCTCATACAAAACAATTCATCATCGGCATATTCCAGCTCCTCGATTGTCTGTCCGAGGCCGTCGCAAAGCGCCACTTTCTTATCACTGACCGTTAAAATTGTATCCTTCCCATAAAGCTTTATATATTCCTCTTTAGGGCCGGTCCCCGCTCGCCGCGACGCCACAAGGTTGCCGGTACATACATCACTGAATTTCATCGTTACGACCGAAGTATCTTCCGTCAGATACAGTCGCTGCTGCTTGTCCTGAGCATTGTTCGTGCCAAGTGAGTAAACCTGCTGGGGCAGCCCGAAATTATTGACCATCTGGTCAATCACCCAGTAACAGTTATGCAGCAGCACCCCCCCGCCGGCCAGTTTCGGATCGGTCTGCCAGCCGGGATAAGCCTCATCGCCAATGACGCAAAAAGCAGTCATCAGAAAAACATGCTCTATCCTGCCCTGCTGCAGAAAATCTCGCAAAGCAATAAAGCTCCGGCCAAAACGCCTCGGATTACCAACTGCAAACTTTATATCCTGCTCTTCACTTAGCCTTACAAACTCAACTGCTTCTTCAAAATCCCTCGCCGCCGGAGCCAGCTTGAATATATTGAACTTCTTTTTCATCGCCATCCGGACATATTCATCGCAGCTATGAATACCCGCCGCAACCAGCAGGCAATCGAGCTGATTCTGGATTATTAACTGTCGGTAATCATCGTAGGCGGCACATTGGTACTGATCGGCGATTTGTTCAGCAAGACTCGTATCCTTGTCCGCAACCGCCTGAAGCTCGAAATAATCCACCCCCTTCAAAGCTTCCAACAGAAGCTCCCCCCTGCCGTTAAGACCAAGTACCGCCGTTTTTAATTTGCCTTTACTCATCCTGAGAAAAAACCATATATTCCGTCATATCTGTAAAAGGTACGAAACACACTCAATAATTGCCTCAATTCTACATCCTCCTATTAAAAATAGAAACTACTAAAACATTTCTTTTTCTCTTTTCTCCATTACAGAATTCTTCGCACTCCTTTTTATTTTTAAATAATTATTTTTTCTGATCAAACAACGAACAGACCCTGACAAAGCGAACGTATAAGACTAACAGAGTCCTATATAATAGATTCTGTAATAAAGCGTTAAGATAACATAAGGGACTAAATCAAAAAAAAGGAGCTAATCATGAACACGCGAGAATTATCAATTACAATGTTAGCGGGTATCGTGATAATTTTGAGTGCTTCAGGAACAATTCAGGCGGCATCTCACGTCGTGGCATGGACTTTCGGAAATGTAGGTTCTTCCTCGTACAGATTGGATGCATTTGAGCCTGGCGATGCCGGACTTGGAGCAAGCATAGGAGCCCAAGACCCTACACTAACCGTGCAGGTGGGCAGGCGTTATCAGGTAACCGTGACGAATTTTATTCCGCATCCGTTTGATGTGCTGGCAAAAGGGGCTTCTGCCGGGGCAGACATAGCCCTTTTGTCTCAGGGCAGCAAAACGGGTCCTTTCGAATCTGATCCAGAAGTCAATTGGTTAGATAACGGTTCAGGTACTGTAACCTTTACTTTGACGCCCGGTCTTTACAACGCAATGATTGACTCAGGCCATATACCGGGTTATCGTTGTCGTGCTCACCCTTTTACGATGCGTGGTAATTTTGACGTGTTGGCCGAGCCGGAACCTGAGCCATTAGAAGATCCCATCCCCGAGCCAATCGAAAAAGGTACCCTCCAGATCGAGTTGGAGACCATCGCTACCAGATTGACTGCGCCGGTGTCCAGCGTCAACTATAATTTCCCTTCAACGACAATTATTTCTTCCCTTCAGTT
>CBDURK010000364.1:0-3370 GCA_965369645.1 uncultured bacterium
CGGCTTGTATTATTGAGTTTTATAAATAATTCCTGCATCAGTTCCTCTGCAACATCTTCGCGCAGTGTCAGCCGGGTCAAAAGCGCATATAGATTCGCTCCGGACTTGTCCAACAGCTCTAAAAGTTCTTTCTGTCGCTCTGCCAAAAAACCTCCTGGTGTTTGCCTTTCAAGACTTCACTATTATAGACGGTAAAGAGGCTCCTGGCGCAACCTCTTTTTACGAATATTTTTTTGTTTTTTTATTACCACCGGGGCGCATAAAAAAGGCCGGGTATTAAAACCCGGCCAGTTGCCTCTAATGATATATAAAGCACTATTTGACTTTGAATTCGTACTTATAAGTTTCGTCCTTATCTAAGTCTTTGCCCTGACAGCGAAGAATAAAACCATCTGCGGTTTTTTCGTATTGAAATGGTTTTCCGCTGAATAAATCCTTCGGCAACCCTGCAGGCAAAGCATCGGGAAGCCGCCTTGTCTTGGCGCGCCTTAGCAAGACTTCGATCGCCACTTTGATTGCGTTGGCGTGCGTCTCGGCACGTGTTTTCAAAGTCAGTATCCTTGCCAGTGCCGGTACGAAAGCTACTGTCGCCGCCGACGCCGGATCGTTTGGATCGAGATTGCTTGCTAATTTTTCCAACTTTAAATGAGCCTGTTCGTACCGCATTGGCGAACTCAGAGCTGTCAACGCCGACTTCACATGCTCCGAGTATATCCGTCTGGCCTTCTCCAGGGTCTCCTCGTTGGCTGCATTGATGATCTCCGCTACTTTCTTTTCATCGGAATCGGCCAGAATCCGGGCAAGCTTCTCGATATTGTCCATTTGCATCAGGTCGGTCACTATCTCCATCTCGATCTTAAGCGGCCTGGCGGGAGAAAGAGCCTCGATTGAAGATGTAGAAAGTTCGGTCCTTAACCATCGCAGCAGCTCAGAATCACGTTCGACCTGGCCTATAACATCCTGCATGCACTTATATCCCAGATTGCGTACAGATAAAGATACAAGATACGAAATGAGCGTATCGTCACCGACGTGGCGGGCAAATGTGCACGTCGTCAGAGACCGTTCGAGGGCTCCCCTGTAGTTCCCGTCCGCCGCGCGGATACGTGCATCGGCAATCAGTACATAAGTCAGAAACCTCGCCTGTGCCAACTGCGGCATCAGGGCATCGAATCCCTGTGAGTACCGCATGCCCCAGTTACATGTCGGCACCTGGGCCGCAGCCTCAGCGAACTCAATTGCACCAATGCACTTGCCAATATCTGCCCGCACTTTATCGTCCGGCGCAACTTCACCCTTTGCTACATCCCGGATACGATCCCGCGACTCTTCGTTAAGCTCCGCCAGTGTCAGAAAACCCTGGTAGTATAACAAGGCAGCATTGTCCGGGTCCGGCGGAAATGCCAGGGCTGGCGTGGTTAGTATAAGCAGCATAAGAGTAACGCACGTAGTTGTTTTTAATTTTTTCATCGTAATCGTTTTCATGGTTTTGTCCTTTCTGTACTTAGCTTTTGGAACCATTAAATAAATCTTCCAATGATAAACTTACCGGCTGCGGTCCCATGATCTTAAGAGCTTTTTCGCACTGATTTTCAAGTCCTTCTATACCGCCTCTGCGATAAGCGATTGTCAGCGACTTCATCGTTATTATCTCAGCCGGAGACTCGGTAACTTCTAAAACTATAGTAGTATCTTTTTGCTCGCCAGGGCCCTGGTGAACATAGAAGCTGATACCTGCTATTATCACAGCCGCTGCGGCGGTAAGCTTAATCATTCTGCTTAGGGTAATTATCCGGGCTGTGCTCGGCTTATGGTCCGCCGATTTCGCTTGGATAGTTTGCTCCATAGCTGCCAGCGAGTCACCTAAGGTGCGTTTGTCCATTTCACGGCTGGTTGTTACATCCGGTTTCCTGACTTTTACGAATTCTTCTATATTTTCTTTCGGTCTCATTTTGCCACCACACTATTCAAGATTGAACGAAGCTTGTCCAAACCGTATCGGTATCGGCTCTGGACTGTATTAATCGAAATACCAAGGGCCTTGGCTATTTCCCTAAATCGCATATCGTGATGCAGGTGCAGCACGATAATCTCACGCTGCTCGTATGGAAGCCGTGCAAGTAAATCCAGCAGCTCGCCGGATTCCTCGATGCCGATCGCATTTTCAATCGGCCCGTCCGAATCGCAGCAGGCTGTTTCAACAACGTCCGGCCCTGTGAGCCGCGGCGACCTTAGGCGGTTCCTGTCACGGGCACTATTAGCAACACAGGTTGAAAGATATCCTTTCAGGGTCCCGCTGAGACCGAAAGAACCCACAGTTCCGCCAAAGGAAACAAATACGTCGTGCACAACGTCTTCGGCAAGGCTTCTGTCTCTTAACAGGGTGATAGCCAATCCCAGCATGTCATCTTTGTACTTTTCATAGATCCGCCGCAAAGCATCTTTGCTTCCGCGATTAAATTTCCAAACAAGTATGTTATCTTCAATCATCAAATTCACTTGTCCAATCAAAGAAACGGCCATTTCTTACCGGTATAACGAATAACCCGCCCATTTTAGTCTAATTTCCATGAAATTTTGCAAAAAAAGCGCATAAAAAAGGCCGGCTCTAATGAGTCGGCCTTTTCCTAAAATAAATCTTTAGCCCTGTAACGGGCAACAATTACATTTTACGGATTACCTGTTTTCGCATTGTACTAACAGGTATCTATTCGGTTACTGTACCTGGGCAGCAACCAGTCTTGGCAGCCGCAGTCGCCTCGGATTTAGGACAGCCTGTTGCGTCACCGGATTTAGGACAGTCTGCTGCGTCACCGGACTTAGGACACTCCTTTGACCCTTCTTGAGCACAACAAGGCTTGGTGCTGTCGAGCGGACAGGTCTTTTCGGCAGACCCGCACTCGGCCTTTTGAGCACAATCTCCTTCGGTCTTTTGAGCACATACTCCTTCGGCGTTTTCGGCAAATAAGGCCTGTGAAGCCGTACAAGCTGCGTTTTTGGCTGCCTGACAGGCTTTGGGCTGAGAATCAGTCTCAGAGCCTGTCGATAAAATATTCGTGTAATTACCCAGTAAAACCGTCCCTGCCAACACAGCGACTACAACAGCAGCGATAACAAGCAAATTTTTAGTGTTTTTCAAACTCATTGGAACTACCCTCATTAAAAAAGTTAACATTCAGTTTTCAAACTCTGTTCTAACTTACACAGTCTTCAAGTGTTTATTATACCAGTTTTATAGAAGTAGTGTTCGGAAAAAAGCTGAAAAATCTTTAGAAAAAACCATGGTGTCCTATAAAGATTCAAATATTGCTGAAATTAGATATTTAGACAAAGGCATTTTTTTTAGTCGCATGCTTTATCATTATTTTGA
>CBDURK010000365.1:0-3366 GCA_965369645.1 uncultured bacterium
ATAAAAGAGCGCGAACAAAATCGAGGACAGAGAAAAAGAGAATCCAAAAAACGTCAGGAAGAAGCAATAAGGCAGGCACTCGGCGCAACCGCCGAGCAATGGAAGGTTTCCAAGCCGAGGCTTGAAAAGGTTCAGAATCTTGCGCGCCAGTCGGACCTTTCCATATCTCTTCTGATTTCCGGCAGCAGCAGCGGCTCAGGCGAAAGCAGTACCAGAAATCAAAGAGGAACCGGAGCGTATGCAGGTGGTGGAAGCGCGAGGAATACACCATCAAGACCAAATAACAAAGAAACATACTCCAGTCAATATACCTGGAAATGGTATAAACCCTGGGACAGTAAAGCCCCAGACAAGTTAACCAAAGGGGAAAGAATATGTGAAGAACTGCTCAAGCTTATAGAAGATAAGAATTCAAGGCCGGAAGAAATCGAACAGAAGATGGAGACTTTGCGGAAAATCAGACATGAAAATAAAAAGCAATTGTCAAAGGCACGGCAGGAGCTGCGTGAGGTGCTGACTTTCCGCCAGGAAGCGGCGTTAATAATGATGAGACAACTTTATTGAGTTCGTATTACAACTTAGGAGCTTATGATGTCAAAACGAAAAATGATTATCGGTTTTTTTGTATGCCTTTCAATAGCTGTATTCGCCGGCCAAACGCTATCCCAGACACAAAGACGTGAAAGTACAAGGGAAGTAACTGATCCAGAAAGTTGGGTTCAGCAGTGGCAAAGGATGCACGAGCAGCGCAGGCAGCAATGGGAAATGCAGAACAATAAGAGAATCGAACAACTGGAAAAACGCTCACGAACCGAATCCGCCAAGAAAGCAGACGAATCAATGAAGCAGGCGCTGCGGGCGACTGAACGGCAATGGAAGGTTATAAAGCCGAGACTTGACAAGGTTGAATACCTTTCGAAGCAGGCGAGAGTAAGCATGGCACCGGCCTCTTTTAGAAGGTCTCGCGGTTCCGGCGGTCCAAACAATCAACAATCAGTCCCCAAGGTCGAAGAAGGCTGGAAATGGTCCAAAGCATGGGCAAAAAAGGCCCCCAGCGAGTTGACCGAAGGCGAAAGAACCTGTGAAGAGCTTCTTTTGCTTATGGAAGATAAAGATTCAAAACAAGAAGAAATAGAACAGAAAGTTGAAGCCCTGCGTGAAATAAGAAAAGAAGCCAGTAAGCAATTGGCCAAGGCACAGCAGGAATTGCGTGAGGTGGTGACTTTCCGCCAGGAAGCGACTTTAGTGCTAATGCGGTATCTTAATTGATTCTTTAGTCTAACTCTCTTTCCTTGTCGCACGTACACCGCGGCCCGGCAACGAACAATTACAATCAAGGCCTGGCTTTTTGGGTCCGGCCCCTCTTTTATGCGCCCTTTCACAGGCGTTTTTAGCATTATAAAGCAGGATTATACCAAAAATCACACTTTCTGGAAAACATATTGACCTCAGACGGCCCGGCAGTTACAATCTCCAAGCTATTTTGAACCAGAATTTACTTATTTAAGAGGTAAAATTACAAATGTCTAATGTGAAGGAATTACTGAGAGCAAAACTGACAGCCGAAAACTACGACAAGCTAATGGCCGTAGATAATGCCAAAGTACACGAATTTATCGCTGATGCCATAGAGCTGACAAATCCTGAGACAGTTTTTGTCTGCACAGATGCTGCTGAAGATATAAGTCATGTTCGCGAAATGGCCGTTAAAAACGGTGAAGAACAGCCTTTAGAAACTCCCGGGCATACATGTCACTTCGACGGGATTAACGACCAGGCCCGAGACAGGAACGCTACAAAGTACCTGGTACCGAAAACCGAGAACCTGAGCAAGGCGCTGAATCAGATGGAGCGGGAAGAAGGCCTTACCGAGGTGCGCGGTCTTATGCAAGGTTCGATGAAGGAAAGGACACTGATTCTGCGGTTTTTAATGTTGGGACCGAGAGATTCGGTATTTAGTATCCCGTGCGTTCAGATTACAGATTCGTGGTACGTGGCACATAGTGAGGATTTGCTTTACCGCAGTGCTTATGACCAGTTCTGTAAGATTGGCAGAGATGACAACGTCTTTTGTTTTCTGCACTCATCGGGCCAGGTAACTGAGGATATGATCAGCGCTGATGTAGAGAACAAGCGTATCTATATGGATTACACAACAGACACGATTTACAGTGTCAATACGCAGTACGGCGGCAATACAATGGGGCTTAAGAAGCTGGCTCTGAGACTTACGATTCGCAAGGCCGACCGTGAGGGCTGGCTGGCCGAGCATATGTTCATATCGGGTGTTCACGGCCCGGGAGGACGAAAGACCTATATGGCCGGGGCCTTTCCAAGTGCATGCGGCAAGACCTCGACAGCCATGCTGCCGGGCGAGACTATATTGGGCGATGATATCGCGTACTTTAGAAACATTGACGGTGAGTTTCGAGCGGTAAACACTGAAGCGGGAATCTTCGGTATTATCCAAAACGTCTCGGCCAAGGGTGACCCGGCAATATGGGACATGCTGCATAGTCCCGGCGAGGTGATTATCTCGAATATTCTGGTTTCTGATAAAAAGCCTTACTGGCTGGGAATGGGGGAAGATTTACCGGATAAGGGCGCCAATTTCTCCGGTGAATGGTTCAAAGGAAAGAAGGACGCAAAAGGAAAAGAGATTTCGCCGGCCCATAAGAACGCAAGATATGCAGTAACATTGAAGGCGCTGGCCAATTGCGACCCCGAGCTGGATAATCCTGACGGTGTCGTTCTCGGAGGCTTAATGTACGGAGGACGAGACCCCAAGGCATCCGTACCGGTTCAGCAGAGTTTTAACTGGGCGCATGGTATCGTTTCGTACGGCGCATCACTCGAGACGGAAACCACTTTTGCGATCATCGGTGAAGAAGGCGTGATGGAAATCAACCTGATGAGTATTCAGGACTTTCTGGCGATTCCTCTCGGCAAGTATATTCAGAATAATGTTGACTTCGTCAACGATATAAAGAAGCCGCCTTTGGTGTTCGGCGTGAATTATTTCCTGAGAGACAAGGAAGGCAATTTTGTAAACGGCGTTCGTGATAAGCACGTCTGGATTAAATGGATGGAGCTTCGGGTACACGGCGATGTCGATGCGATTACATGTCCAACCGGCCAGATACCCTGCTACGAGGACCTTGTAAAGCTGTTCAAGCAGGTCCTTGATAAAGAGTACACGAAAGAAGATTACATCAGTCAATTTACTATCAGAGTACCTGAAAACCTGGCCAAGATCGGCCGCGTTGAGAAGTACCATAAAGAGAACGTCCCGGGGAGCCCGCAGATTGTTTATGACACCCTGGAAGATACTCGCAAACGTCTGAATGACCTGCGCGAAAAACACGG
>CBDURK010000366.1:0-3344 GCA_965369645.1 uncultured bacterium
AATGCTTACATTATCCATTGTTATTGTAATGGCAAGTTTCACAGTTATTTCGCTAAGGAAAGAGACGGCTGATTTAATAGCCGCAGTGAGAAAAAGATACGAGAGCAAAAAGGAACATCGAATATGAAAGCCCTCGTTATTAATCAATGCTCTACAAATAAAGGTGACAGAGCCGTTCTGTATTTTGTGCTCAGAGAACTGGCAGGCAATGGTATTGACCAGGTTACGGTTTCTGCAAGTAATCCGGAATACTGGAAAGAGAAACCGGATTTTCCGGAGGCTGCTGTGCGAGTTATCCCATGGGGATGGGACAATTCCCGCAAAAGAGACATTGGGTTTTGTGGCAAAGTAATTCATCGAATATTGAAGGTAATACTCAAGCGGCGTATTAATTTCCCCTTAGTGCGCAATGCCCTGATTACAGGTAAACGTCCGTGGTATCTTCGCTTTCTGATAAACAGGCAATTCGTAAAAGCCCTCAGAGAAGCTGATATAGTCATCAGTACCGGAGGTCACCACGTCACCACTATGTTTGTACCTGATGCGGCTACTCCGCAGATATTCGATATGGCAGTAGCTTTGCTTTACGAAAAACCATTATTACTCTGGTCACAATCTATCGGCTCATTCAGATTCGAGTCGCCCAAAAGCAGATTGATGATACAAAAAATACTTTCCGGCGCCGGCCAAATATTTATCCGTGACGAGGACTCGGTAGAACAAATAAAAGAAATGCAGGTTTCTTTAGAACATGTATCAAAGACACGCGAGTCCGTATTCGGCCTGTGCGATATTGTTAAATCACGTACCAAACCAAGTGCCCGCCCGCCTGTTATGGGCATCTCCGTTTATGTGCACACACGAGCCAACCGACTCAAAGAGCACGAAAACAACCCTCGTTATTTTGCATCGCTGATTGACCATGCCATAGAAGCAGGATATAAAGTATGTTTTTTTCCTATGGAGCTGCAGGGTACAGACCGTAGCTTTATCGAGGCCGTGATAAACAACGTCAATAAAAAAGAAAACTGTGAAATTGTTGAAGGCTTTCCCGGAACGTTAGACCATATTAACGCCATATCTCAGTGCAAAATGTTTGTCGGGCACAAAACTCACTCACAAATCTTCTCTTTACTGGCTGCAACACCTCTGCTTGCGATTGCATACCATAAAAAAACCGAGGATTTTATGGCTCAATACGGGCTTGAAAAATATTGCATTACAGATGCGCAGATCCGCGCAGAAAAACTGATTGAACTATTCGATGAAATCAATAATAACCTGGATTTCATCAACAAGAAACAAGAAATGACAAGCTCGGAAATGTGCAAACAGGTCAGGGAAGATTTTGCAAAGATGATTAAGAAAGCCCGCAAGGCATAGTAAAACGGGGTATAAAGCTAAAAAATCAAAAAACAGTTAAAAATCCTGATTTTTGGCCTGTAATACGTCTCTTCGATTTCCGATATTAACAGACAATTGTATTAATTTATTAAGAAGCCGTATCAAGGTAACATTATGGCAACATTTATTGCAGTATTGTGTTTGATTGCAATAGTAATATGCGTACCATTGGTGGTCTTGAAGCCAAAGTGGGTATTCTACATATTCCTGATATCAGTCGTTTTCCACAACGTACTCGCCAGCTACATAAACAGCGCGGGCAACCTTGGTATGCCCCGAACATGGGCACCGGCAGACATCCTCGCGTGGTTGACATTGGCGGCGGCGATTTTCGTGCCACGGCAGCGACAGTATCCTTCCGGCGTTATTGGAAAATGCTTCATCGTCATAGCAATATTAACCGCCCTTGCATTGATACAGGGGCTGCTAATGTACACCCAGACCGCCTTTACACATTCGAGGGTTGCGCACTTCGTGGCAGCAATGATATTCGGGCTTCGGTACTTCACAAACTTTTCCCGCGCGAACGGATTCTTAAAATTCACGGTCTTTCTGCTGCTGGCAATGTTCGGCGTACATATTCTCGTAAGATTCGGTATTTTCACACCTCGTGTCGCGGAAATTGATGTTTCAACACAATTGGGCGGCGAAAGAGGTACATCTACTCTTGTTCCCCTGCTTTACCTTTCGCTGGTAAGTATCGCAATAGGCAGACTTGTAAGCAAAGTCGGCTGGTCCGCCATATCCATCCTGATGATAATGGTCGGTATAGGCGGTATAATACTCAGCGAAACAAGGTCAATGTACGGGGCGATGGGCGTTCTTGTCATAGCATCGCTACTGTTCATCAAGGGCAGAATCAGAACTATACTCGCATTCGGGATTGTAGGCATTCTCGCGATTGGAGCAACCTCTGTGGTAGGCTTCGATTTCATGGAAAGATTCAGGGCGGGCTCGACAAGAACGGGCAATGTCGAAGTACCCAAACTTTTCCAAAAAGGTACATGGAGAGCGCTGGAAAACGAAATAATCATTTCAAGCTACAAGCAGGAACCTTACTTCATATTGACCGGCAGAGGTATCGGAGCACTGCATCCGGCACCAGCAGGCAAATCACCTCTGGTGGGATTTTACCATTCAGAATATCTTGGCTGGCTGGACAGGAATGGCTTACTCGGATTGGTAACGGTGCTCATCCTGATATTCGCTATCCTTGCACGAAGCTTTGCTTTATCGAGAAGCGACATCCCATATATGCGATATTACGGTACAACGAGCTTTTTATTAATGCTGGCATTGACGGCCGACGGGTTCTTCCACCCAATATTCTCGAATCCCCGAGCCGCACCGCTGTTGATATGCTTTGCCGCTATAATAGCCAACTGGCAGGACATCTACGCAAGCCTTTATCAGGAAGATGATGTCCCTGAAGAAGAGAGTTTCGAGGAAGAAGAAGCAAGCCCTGAGCTTACTTATGTGTAAAGCTACGGGACATTGAATACACCTCGAATTACTTAATCAATTGCAGCAGAAAAGGAATAAATCAAAAATGCGCGTATTGATGGTAGCTGGTGCAAGCACAGGAGGATTATACTCGTACACCGACGCCTTATGCAGTGGTTTGTGTCGAACCGGTGCAGATGTCACCGTACTAACCAACTCATTGTGGGCGGACCTGCCAAGACCATTCAAAGTCGATAGACATCTGTTTGAGTTTACAGATAAGAAAAAACAGTGGTCACAAATGCACTGGGCGGCCGACCGATTTTACCGAAGCCTGCTTAACAGTTTGCGGCGGAACCGGTTTGCCATTCACGGGCGTTTCGATGTAGTTCATTTTCAGGGCGTGGGCACTCCGCTGCTGGATCAGTTTTTTTTCAAGCCCTTAGCACGGCAATTGCCTGTTGTACTTACCGTCCATGATGTTAAACCTCATTATG
>CBDURK010000367.1:0-3342 GCA_965369645.1 uncultured bacterium
CGATTCTTGCGATAACCGCAAGAACAACATCTTTACTGTAAACGCCGTGACTCAGAGAGCCGTTAAGAACAAACTTCATCGATGCCGGCACCTTAAACCACAACTGCCCGGTCGCTATTGCCGCCGCCGCATCGGTTGAACCGATACCCGTACTGAACGCCCCAAATGCCCCGTATGTACACGTATGCGAATCGGAGCCGACGATAACTTCTCCAGGCCGAATATGCCCCTGCTCCGGCAGCAGTGCATGACATACCCCGGCCCTGCCGATCTTGTAATAATATTTTATTTTGTGCCGTCTCGCCCAGCTGTCCAGCCGCTTATGAAGCTCTGCGCTTTTAATGTCCTTGGCCGGCTGAAAATGGTCCGGAGTCACAACGATTTTCTCACGGTCAAATACCTTATCGATACCCTTTTCTTCAAGCATCGAAATCGCCGGCGGCGTCGTAACATCGTGGCACATCACAATATCAATTTTAGCATCCACAAGCTCGCCCGGTATAACTTTCTCTTTACCGGCCGCCCTTGCAAAAATCTTCTCCGTTATTGTCATACCCATAGTCTTAGTCTTTCTTTTAACATATCAACGCTTATACTTATAAGCGTTTTACAGTTCCACTTTTACTTCCGGCTGCTGACCTTTATTCTGCGCCGATACCATTCTGTTAATGGCATCGATATAAGCTTTCGCGCTGCTCTCTATGATGTCCGTCGAAATACCCCGGCCAATGAACGTCCTACCGTTTTCTGTAATTCTCACGGTGGCTTCACCGAGAGCCTCTTTGCCGCTGGTGACAGCTCGGATCGAATAGTTCTCTAATTTCGGAGATAAACCCGTAGCTTCCCTTATCGCTATATAAGCCGCATCCACCGGCCCGTCACCACATGCGGCGGCCTGGCGGGTTTCCTCTTTGGTCTTAATCTTTACGCTTGCGGTCGGCAGCGTACCGGTTCCACAGGACACATGCAGATACTCCAGCTTATAAATCTGCTCTATAAGATGAATCTCATCGCTGATTATTGCCGCAAGATCCTCTTCAAAAACTTCGGTTTTCTTGTCGGCCACGGCCAAAAATCTTTCGTATGTCTTCTCCAGCTCTTCTTGGGACAATGTATATCCCATCTCTTTGAGCCGGTGCTGAAGGCCGTGGCGTCCGGTGCGAGCCGTCAGAACAACACGACTCTGGTCGAGGCCGATAGTCTCTGGCTTCATAATCTCATAAGTTTCCCGCTTTTTCAAAAATCCATCCACGTGAATTCCCGAGCTGTGGGCAAAAGCATTCTGTCCCACAACCGCTTTATTGACGGGAACCGGCATAGCTAATAAGTCCGCCACCATATGGCTTGTTCGATAAAACTCATGAGTATTGATATTTGTCTCGATCTCTTTAAAGAAGTCACGGCGTGTATGGATTGCCATGACCACCTCTTCGATGGCCGCGTTGCCGGCCCGCTCACCTACGCCGTTGATAGTACCTTCCACCTGGCGTGCGCCGTTCTTTACACCTGCTAATGAATTCGCCACGGCCATTCCCAAATCGTCATGGCAGTGCACGCTGATTATCGCTTTATCAATATTCGGCACGTTGGTCCGTATGTCCCGGATAAGGTCGCCATACTGCTCGGGCATCGCGTATCCCGTGGTATCGGGTATATTAACGACGGTAGCGCCTGCTTCGATAACAGCTTCAAGAATCTCATAGAGAAAGGTCCGGTCAGCCCGCCCGGAATCTTCAGCGTAAAATTCGATGTCCTTGATATATTGGGCGGTGTGCTTTACCGCCTCAACCGCCATCTTCATGATAGTTACTTGCTTTTCGCCTATTGTTCTGCCGTATTTATCATCTGAGAATTTTCCCGCGAGGTGAATCTCGGATACACCGATACCAGTATGGATGCGGGGCTTTTTGGCTTTGGCCAGGGCCTTTCTGCAGATATCGATATCTTTCTTTATGGCCCGGGTCAGCCCGCAAATAACGGGCCCTTCGATCTGTTCGGATATCAAACGCACCGCCTCGAAATCCTCCGGCGAAGAGGCCGGGAAGCCCGCCTCTATGATATCAACGTTCAGCCGAACCAACTGCCGGGAGATTTCCAGCTTCTCTCTTGCTCCTAATCTGGCTCCTGCTGCCTGCTCGCCGTCACGTAAGGTGGTGTCGAATATTAATACTTTTTCTTCGGACATCTGCTTTTTCTCCTGCTGCGTCCAGCGGCATTAGCCGGGACGAGTCCAAATTTTTTTATTGCTGACTATGAGACCAATTATGCCCCAGGCAGCCTAAAATTGCCACGAATTATTATTTTAACGCATAATATGAGCAATCTGTGGTTAAAAACGAATGATTACAATAGATTTTTGTTGGGGGTATATTATTTGCGCCTAACGGCGCAGTAGCAGCAGGCTAAGGCTCTCTACGACCTGAATTGAAGAACAAATTATAAAGTTACTGCTCATAGACATAATTATACATCGGATAAATCCGTTTGTAAATCCTTTTTTAATAAAAATTTCTTGCAAAAAACACATTCATACAGAGATTCGGAAAACCACTGAAGATTTTGAGTATTTGTGTTATTTTACTGGCTGCGCCAGGAGGCTGATAAGATTTCTTCCGGTTTTGGCTCGGGAGTAACTTGTTCGGGATACTGTCCCTCGGGAATTGTTGTGGTTATCTGTATAGAGCGGTCCTTTGGGATGTATTCTTTTATAAAGTGGTTTGAATGGTACACGGTCATAGTTTTTTCGAGAGCCAGTATGGCGCCGATGAACACAAAAGTAAAGATCCCTCCGGAAGCGCCGGAGATTGCGGCAATCAACCCGAAAAGTACAAGTATTGTAAGGTAAGTTTCCGTTAAGGCGTCAGCGACCCCGAGGAGAGGATGGCCGGTGTAAAAATAGCCGCCGCCGGGATAGATGAGCGAAATCCTTCTGGTTTGTTCTTTGTTCTTGAAATCAAGTGAGCAGGTCGGGCAGATGTACTGGTCTTTAATGAGGGTATTCGTACAACGCGGGCAAAGGTGCGTCCTTTCTAATGTTGGGCTTGTCTGACCTACGAGAGGCATCTGCTGGAGCAGGGTCTTGATTTTTTTGTTTTCTGCGAGGTAGAAAAATTTCTCTTTTTTTCCATTTTTATATTCGGCTGCGAGATTGCGGCCTTTGATGGTAATACTCTGGCAGTCGGCATATAGTATCTGGGCTATCGAGTTTCGATATGAGAAGTCGTGTTTGGTCGGTATATGGAAAACGCGTTCGTTGGTGAAGATAAATAGGGAGCGTTTAAGATAGTAGATAATCCAGCCTGTCAGGAGCTGTTCGATAAGAGGTGCCGGTGAGCATCCGGT
>CBDURK010000368.1:0-3335 GCA_965369645.1 uncultured bacterium
GGGCTCGCAATATTAACACAACTCAGGATATGGAGGCAGATTATGACAAATGTTTGCAGGTTTCTCACACTGGCGGTTGCACTTGGTTTTTGTCTTACGACTTCAGGTTCGGCTCAGGAATCATCCGTAGATTCTTCTCAGGTTCTCAGTACACTCGAAAAGAACCACCCCAGATTAATGCTGAATAACAAAGACCTTGGGCATCTGAAAGTACTATACGAGAAAGACACAGTTTTGCGGAAATGCTTGAAAGATGTTCTTAAAGATGCGGATAAATGTGCTGAAAAACCGATGCTCACTTACCGGAAGATTGGGCCCCGGCTGCTGAGTGTCAGCAGGGAATGCGTCCATCGAATTTACGCCCTTGGCCTTGCTTACAGATGGACCGGCGAAAAAAAATACGCCGACAAAGCAGTGGAAAACCTGCTGACCGTTTGCGCATTCAAGGACTGGAATCCGTCTCACTTTCTCGACACCGCCGAGATGTCACACGCCGTGGGAGTCGGTTATGACTGGCTCTATTCTTACCTCGATGAGAATACAAGAGAGAAAATCAGGGCCGGCCTCGTTAAGAATGGCCTGAAACCGGCGATAATCGCGTATCAAAAATCCTGGTGGCCTAAAAGTGAGCACAACTGGAACCAGGTCTGCAATGCCGGGATGATAATCGGCGCCTTGGCAATCGCTGAATCCGAGCCACAGTACGCCGAGAAGATTATCAACCTTGCGATTAAATCGCTGCCGCTTGCCCTGAAAAGCTACGGCCCCGACGGCGCATGGATGGAAGGCCCCGGCTACTGGAGTTATGCCACGCGTTATACGGCTTACGGACTAACCGCACTGCAAACCGCTTTGGGCACCGACTTTGGTCTGCTTAAAGTTAAGGGGCTGGCCGAAGCAGGAAATTTCCCGGTATATACCGCCGGACCAAGAGGCCTCTACTTAAACTTTGCCGACTCAGGAGAAAAAGGCTCCAGAAGACCTATGCCCTGTATGTTCTGGCTCGCTCGGACCTACGATAATTCACTTTACTCCGAATCCGAACACGCTGCAATCACCAAACGCAGCGCCAGTGCCCAGCACATTCTCTGGTATATGCCCCCTCCGAGACAGACTCCGCAAAAAGCACTCGATTGCTATTTCCGCGGCCTCGTAGAGATAGCAGTATTCCGAAGCGCTTGGAACGACCCCGAAGCGCTCTTTGTCGGTGTTAAGGCCGGCTATAATCAGGTTAATCACGGCCATCTGGATTTGGGTAACTTCGAGCTGGATGCTCTTGGCATTCGATGGGTGCGTGACCTCGGCTCCGACAACTACAATCTGCCCGGTTACTGGGATGGAAAAAGAGGCGGTAGGAGATGGAATTATTATCGTTTGAATTCGAAAAGCCACAGCGTCCCCCTGCTGAACGGCGAGAACCAGGACCCGATGGCAACATCGAACTTTACGAAATTCGAAACAGAAAACTCTTCTGCTTTTGTCCTTGTGGACCTGACAAGTGCTTATAAAAAATCTGCAAACAAAGTAACCAGAGGCGTTGCAATGATAGCCGATAGGCGGGCGGTCCTTGTGCAGGACGAATTCGAAATCGAAAATCCCTGTGAAGTGACATGGGCTATGACGACAGATGCGAAAATCGATATAAAGGAAAAAAATACCGCCCGGCTCACCCTTGCCGGCAGAAAGCTTTTTGCACGGCTTATATCACCTTCCACAGCCGGATTTGAAATAGAATCAGCCCAGCAAAAACCTCCCCAGAAAACCAACAAAGGTGTAAGACGGCTTATAGTGCGATTGCCCAAAGCCGAAGGTAAAGTTCGGATAGCAGTCCTGCTTTCGCCGGTTTGGAAAGACAAGGAAATAGTAACAAATGCACCAATAAAGCCCTTGGCCCAGTGGTAGCCAATGTGAATATAAAATGACTTAATATGTTGAGAAAATTATGAGGTGTAAAATGAAAAGTCCATCGATTGGTATTTACAGAGTATTTGTTGTCGGTTTATTATTGTTTGTGCTTACACTTTCGGGCAGACTTGTTCGAGGCGCCCAAAACAAAAAGCCTCAGCTTTGTCAGGGGAATTATCAAAGCGAAGAAGCCGCAAAAGAGCAGCTCGCCAAATTTGCCCGCAGCTATTCCAACAAGGCTCAATGGAAGGCCCGCGCCGAGCGGATTCGTGAAGGTATTCTGCGTGGAGTCGAACTTCTCCCTATGCCCGAAAAGACCCCGCTCAAGCCGATCATCCACAGCAAACGCAAATACGATGGCTACACCGTCCAAAACGCAACATTTGAAAGCCTGCCCGGCGTATTCGTAACCGGAAACCTATATCGTCCCCGCAAAGCCAAGGGACCTTTCGCCGCGATTCTTTGTCCGCACGGCCACTGGAGCAGCGCCGATAACTACGGCCGCTTCCGAGCCAATATGCAAAGGCGATGTGCCGCACTGGCTCGCATGGGTGCGATTGTTTTCTCTTATGATATGGTCGGATATGGCGACTGGAAGAATGCCGGATGGGAGCATAAACGCCCGGAGGTCCTGAAATTGCAGCTTTGGAACAGTATCCGCGCCGTCGATTTTCTTACCTCGTTTAAAAAAGTGGACCCGAAGCGCATCGGCGTAACGGGCGCTTCCGGCGGAGGTACACAATCATTTCTTCTAACGGCGGTTGACGACCGTATCGCCGTCTCTGTCCCAACCGTAATGGTTTCGTCCCACTTCTTCGGCGGATGCGACTGCGAAAGCGGTATGCCCATCCACTTAAGCGAAATGCACGAGACGAACAATACCGATATCGCCGCTTTGGCCGCGCCGCGCCCGCAATTGCTAATCTCCGACGGCAAGGACTGGACCAAAAACACGCCGAATGTCGAATATCCATATATCAAAAATGTATATCGCCTCTATGGCGCCCAAAATCTTGTAGAGTATCTACACCTTCCCGACGAGGGGCATGATTATGGCCTTTCCAAGCGTACCGGTGCCTATAAGTTTCTCGCCAAACACCTCAAGCTTTCACTCGACAATATTACAAAGCCGGACGGCTCAATCGATGAAAGTTTTGTTACCATCGAAAAGCAGGATGATATGTACGTTTTCGATGATGAGCATCCCCGTCCTGCTCATGCAGTCAAACCTGACGCAAAAGAACTGCCCTGGGATTAAACTATAATTCTTCTCAGAAGGAGTTAGAACGATGAAAAAGATTGTAATAATTTTTATGGTTTGTTTTTCCGCAACTCTGCTTTATGCATCACAGCGCCGCAATAGAACCCGGGAAGTTACGATAAAGCCGATACTGGTGGTCTATAAAACCATCGGCGAGGTCGAGCTGAAA
>CBDURK010000369.1:0-3328 GCA_965369645.1 uncultured bacterium
CAGGCAATCTGTCAAGGTGATGCAAAACTTCAAGACCTTGACAAGCTGGAGGAGCTTGCAAAAGATATCAGTAAAGCTTCTCTGTGCGGACTCGGCCAGACCGCGCCTAATCCGGTCCTCAGTACGTTGGGGAATTTCAAAGACGAATATGTTAAGCATATTGTGGACAAGAAATGTCCCGCTGGTATATGCACGAATTTGCTGACATACGAGATTCTGGAAGTCTGCACCGGCTGCGGAGCATGTAGAAAGGTCTGTCCCGTTGATGCTATAAGCGGCGAAAAGAAACAACAGCACATAATCGATCAAAACAAATGTATTAAGTGCGGCCAGTGTTTCGACGTATGTAAATTCCAGGCGGTGGCAAAATAAAAAAATGAGCGATATACCAACGATCACAATAAACGGCAAAGAGATTCCAGCAAGGACAGGACAGACTATTCTTGATGTTGCAATCGAAAATGGAGTCGAAATTCCGAACCTTTGTCACGATACTCGTCTCAAGCCTTCCGGTTCATGCAGATTGTGCCTGGTCGAGGTAGAGGGGCAGAGGCAACCGGTTACGGCCTGCACCTTCGAGATATCTGAGGGCTTAATCGTCAAAACGGAGAGCGACTTGATTCGCCGTCTTCGCAAGACCGTATTGGAACTGTTGTTTTATGAGCATCGGGGTGTATGTACGACCTGCGATGAAAACGGGGACTGTAAACTCCAGCGTTATGCCTATGAGTATCAGCTCGATGATGACGTATTCCAGGTTTCCACAGTCAACGTTGCACAGGAGAACTACACGACAGGCAATGAGGCGATTGAATATGATCTGGACAAGTGCATTCGTTGCGGCAGGTGTATAAGGATATGCGAAGAAGTTCAGATGGACAGCGCTCTGACCTTCAAAGAGCGGGCTTCAGGTGTTGAAGTGACTACCGCCTTTGATATTCCATTGAACGAATCCACCTGTGAGCTCTGCGGCCAATGTATATCCACCTGCCCAACCGGAGCCCTGTATGAGCGGGCTGCCAAAGGCAAAGGCCAGTGCAAGGACCTCCTACGTACAAGGACAACCTGTCCTTATTGTGGTGTCGGTTGCCAGATTGACCTCAATGTCAACTCGAAGGCAAACGAGATCGTCCGCGTAACCAGTCCTGTCGGCTGTATCCCAAACGACGGCAATCTCTGCGTTAAGGGTAGATTCGGTATAGAGTTCGTCGGGCACGAAAAACGCCTCACGACACCACTCATCAAGCGAAACGGAACATTTGAAACGGCGACGTGGGACCAGGCAACGAATTATATCGCTGAACGTCTGGCCAAAATAAAAAAGCAGAACGGACCGAATAGTATCGCGGGACTTTCATCCGCCAAATGCACCAATGAAGAGAACTACATCTTCCAGAAGTTCATCCGCGCCGTCATCGGCACCAACAACGTTGACCATTGTGCCCGGCTCTGTCACGCCTCGACCGTCGCCGGCCTTGCCAGGGCCTTCGGCAGCGGTGCTATGACCAACTCTATAGATGAGCTTAAGAACGCCGCCTGCATATTTATCATTGGCTCGAACACCTCTGAGGCCCATCCCGTCATCGCTCTCGACATAAAAGAGGCAGTTGTCAAAAACGGCACCAGGCTTATTATAGCCGACCCGCGCCGGATCGACCTCGTAAGATTTTCCGAATTACACATTGCTCAAAAACCAGGCACGGATGTCGCCCTGATAAACGCAATGATGAACGTTATCATAAATGATAACATCCTCGATACCGACTTCGTAAAAGAACGCACTGAGGGCTTCAAAGAGCTATCGGAGGCCTTAAAGGATTTCACCCCGGAAAAAGCTGAAAAAATAACGACCGTCCCCGCCGAAAAAATTCGTCAGGCTGCGAGGATTTATGCCGGTGCCTCAACATCCAGTATAGTTTACAGCATGGGCATCACCCAGCACACTACCGGCACCGACAACGTCCTGTCACTTGCCAATCTCTCAATGCTTACAGGCAATGTCGGCAAAGAATCAACCGGCGTAAATCCTCTCAGAGGCCAGAACAATGTTCAGGGCGCCTGCGACCTTGGAGCTTTGCCGAACGTCTATCCCGGCTATCAATCGGTCGAGGATTCTAAAATCCGGGCCAAATTTGAAAAAGCCTGGTCAAAAAAGCTTTCTCCGAACAAAGGGCTTACTGTTGTCGAGATGTTCCACGCAGTCGAGACAGGTGACATAAAAGCGATTTACATAATGGGAGAAAATCCAGCGCTTTCCGACCCAAATCTCAACAGAACGCGAAAGGCTCTGGAGATGGTAGATTTTCTTGTTGTGCAGGATATCTTCCTTTCAGAGACCGCTCAATACGCCGATGTGGTCCTGCCCTCGGCCTGCTTCGCCGAAAAGAACGGCACTTTCACAAACACCGAACGCCGTGTCCAGCGAATCCGTACCGCCGTCCCCCCGCCGGGAGAGGCTCGAAGTGACTGGCAAACGATCTGCGACCTCTCAACCAAACTCGGTTATAAAATGAGTTACGATTCCGCCGGTCAGATTATGGGCGAAATTGCTTCAATAACGCCCATCTATGGCGGCATGTCATTTGAACGGATTGATTCGGTCGGTTTGCAATGGCCCTGCCCGGATAAAGACCACCCCGGCACAAAGTATCTGCACAAGGGAAAATTTACCAGAGGAAAGGGAAAATTCCACACTGTATCATTCAAAGCCCCTGCCGAGTCACCCGGCAAAAAATTCCCATTTTTGCTCACTACCGGCAGGCAGTTATATCAATTCCATACCGGCACGATGACCAGAAAATCAGCCGCCATCAACCAGGTTTCACCGACCGGCTACGTCGAAATTCACCTTGAGGATGCCGGCAAACTCGGAATTGCCGATGGTGATACTGTCGAAGTATCAAGCATCCGGGGTAAGGTGTCCACGTTGGCAAAGGTCACTAAAAATATTGAAAAAGGCTGGTTGTTCATGCCCTTTCATTTCCACGAAGCTCCCGCCAATATGCTTACAATAGACGCCCTGGACCCTTTGGCCAAGATACCGGAATACAAAGTCTGCGCCGCAACGATAAAAAAATCATAGCTCAATACTCCGCCTGTGATTTCATCGAGGCTCACTGTCCATTTCATTTTATCAATGAACCTCAGAGCTGTTGCCGTCCGCGGGTAAATATTGGTACCATGTGTATTTAAGAGCCGTTATTGCTGCAACTGCCAGTAAAAGGCATATCACCGAATATAAATACCAATGTCCCACAAGATACATCGGGAATAAATACATGCCCGTAACAGCAAACATGGCAAGCACAACATTCAGGATTGTCCGCAA
>CBDURK010000370.1:0-3321 GCA_965369645.1 uncultured bacterium
CACGACAAAGTCACCATAACCGCCCGCCTTACTTCGCCCTTTGACAAAATCCGCCGGAGCGATGGGACAGTGCGGCGCCGGTAAGGGGAAGTACATAAAGAAAGGCTTGTCCGGTGATGTATTGGTATGGTCATCGATGTACTTCACCGCTTTTTCAGTCAGCTTTGGCAGAACCTCCACATGCTTAAAGCCCGGTGCGATTGCTCCGGCCCGCCACCATCCATCTTCAATGGCCTTGCCGGCTTCAGTTGTCAATGTGGGCTTTTCAACCGGCCGCTCATTCTCGATATAGCAGTAGGGGGTCATATCCAGTGAAGCGGGGATCCCGTAAAAATAATCAAAGCCAAGTGCGTTGGGCCCGGGAACGAGTGGTTTATCGTAATTGGTCTTTTTGTCGCTGCCCAAGCCAAGATGCCACTTGCCGATACAGGCGGTGGCATAACCATGTTGTTTAAGCATTGAGGCCACCGTCATGCGATTAGTATCGATGAGAGCGGGTGAATAACCGCCGAGAACTCCTCTTTTCAGCCGGCTTCGCCAACAGTATCGTCCCGTCAGCACGCCGTAACGTGTAGGGGTGCAAACCGCAGATGGAGAGTGGGCATCTGTAAAACGCATACCCTCGGCAGCTAATCGGTCCATATTAGGCGTTGGAATCTTCGATTTCTTATTGTAGCAGCCGAGGTCGCCATAGCCCATATCGTCGGCCATAATAAAAACGATATTAGGCTTTTTTGAGCCTGCAACGCCGCTGCCTGACTGTAAGCCATCGGCGCATTTCGGCATTACCATTGATACTATTCCAATACCTGCGGCTTTTAAGAAATTGCGTCGATTCATATCCTGCCTCATCGATATTTTCTAAATTTTGTTCACGTCACAGATTATTCAATCCCCAACAGCACAACGGATTTGGGCGGCAGCGTTACTGTTAAATTATTACCTTCAAAATCAAATTTGTCGAAAGCATCGGGTTGGACTATTTCAGGATTATCAAAGGTATTGTGCGCGTTCATATCACCTGCCGTTAATACCCGACCGGAGATGCTTGAAGGCTTGACACCTTGAAGCTCGCAAACAAGTTCCGCTGATTTTGTGGGATCCAGGTTACAAAGCGTTATATGAATCTTACCCGATTTATCTTTGGACGCCGAAACATCGATTGACGGAATCTTTTCGTCTCCGAGCTGATAATCGCCACACTGCAAATCAACAGGCAGCATCACGGCATCATGATGGGCTTTGTACATTTCAAAAACGTGATAGGTCGGCGTTAAGATCATCTTTTCGTCTTTAGTCAGAATCATCGCCTGCAAGACATTAACAGTCTGAGCAATGTTTGCCATCTTCACGCGGTCGCAGTGATTATTGAAAGAATTGAGGAATATTCCGGTTGAGACTGCATCGCGGATGGTGTTTTGCTGGTAGAGGAAACCTGGGTTCGTGCCGGGTTCGGTGTCCCACCACGTACCCCACTCATCTACGAACAAACCGATACGTTTGCGCGGATCGAACCGGTCCATTATTTCGATATTATTCTTCAGTAACGGATTGATAGTCAGCGTGTTTTTCATAAGCGCAAACCATTCGGACTCATCGAACTGCGTCGCGCTACCCTTTTTAGTCCAGTTGCCCGTGCCTCTGACATAGTGATGAAGACTAATTGCATTCATTCTTCGATGAGAACGTTCCATAACAGTTGTCATCCATGGATAGTTTTCGCTGCCGGGCCCGCATGCAATTTTGACAATGCGGTTGCCGGAGTAGCTGCGTACATAGGTTTGGAAGCGATTGTAGAGATCGGCATAATATTCCGGTGACATATTTCCGCCACAACCCCAGTTCTCGTTACCTACGCCGAAGTATTTTACCCGCCATGGCTTGTCCCTGCCATTGAACCGGCGAAGGTTGGCCATTTCGCTATCGGCATCGGACGTCATATACTCGACCCAGTCCTGCATCTCTTCGGCAGTACCGGAGCCAACGTTACCGGCAACGTATGCCTCACATTCAAGCTGTTCACACAAATCCAAAAATTCATGAGTGCCAAAGGCGTTGGTTTCTTTGACCATGCCCCAATGGGTATTGATCATACCGGGGCGTTCTTCTCGCGGGCCTATACCTTCTTTCCAGTGATACTCGTCGGCAAAGCACCCGCCCGGCCAGCGCAGCACCGGTATCTTAATCCGCCTCAAAGCCTCGACTACGTCATTACGCATACCGCGTGTGTTTGGAATTTCCGAATCTTCACCAACCCAGAAACCATCGTAGATACACCTGCCTAAGTGCTCAGAGAAGTGGCCGTAAATATTCCTGTTAATAGTGTCCTTGCCTTTGTCGGTGTGAATAACCAGCCTGTTCATCCGTTGCTTTTTATCGGCAGAAGACATTGAGGCACAACCGGCGGTTAAAACCGAAACTACAATACAAATTATTCCTGTATTTCCGGCCATTACACAAAACCATCTCTTCAGCTTATCAAGCTTCATTTCCATACCTTTTCAAATAAAATCAGGAGTTTTGCAGGCACAAGAAACCGGGGACTCACTTAAGCTTATGATCCGACGGTTTCAGGCCTTTTTTATGCTTGCCCATACCAATCTGATTGGGATTATATTCGCCTACAAAATCGACATTACTTTTGGCCGGAATCTTATCTTCCATTTTCATCGCCCAGAAGCAGGCGTTGACGAGCAGACGCCGGAAACCTTCACTGTTAAAGTCAAACGAGTGTCCCATTGTTGTTGTGAAAACGCGAGTGACCTTGCCTTTTTCGCCCGTGTAGGTCTTTGTCCAGGCGACAGGCACCAGTTTCTTATCCGGATTTGGTTTATCTTCAGGCTCCATACCGGAAAGAACCTGTCCCATAATCAAAGGCTTGCATGGTCCGGCCAGCGTTGTTAAACTGTACACATCGGAAGGGCCCCAGATATCTTCAATACCTTTTACTATCGGGTGGCTTTCCATACCTTCTGCGATAAGCCCGCGGGTACTTTCCACATTGTGATGTCCATAGTGATTAATCCACGTCTCACCTAAAACCTGTCGACCATATCCGCCGTCCAATTCCTTGCTTCGAAAACTGTATTTGGCGTATGGACTATTTTTATTCTTAGTATAATTGAAAGCATGCGTGGCTGTCCTCAAACCTATAATTGGCTTACCGGAATTCGTATAGTCAATGATGTATTTCATCTGTTTATCAGGCAACTCACGGAAACGCAGGAACATTACCATCAGATCGGCCTTTTCGAGAGCTTTGAGCCCAGGGATGTTATCGAGTGTTCTCGGGTCTATTTCGCCGGTCTCTTTGTTTACGGC
>CBDURK010000371.1:0-3319 GCA_965369645.1 uncultured bacterium
TCGGAGGAAGACAATGATTATGAGAAAATTTCACAACCCGATATATCTGCCGGTTTTTGCCGGTATTATAATCACAATAATTCTGCATCCGAGCTATGGAAGCCGGAGTTCCAATAAGTCTGTTCGTGAAAAGATGAGCTATCTCGATAACGGTAATATTCGTATTGGCATAAACCTTGACCTCGGCGGTTCGATTACCTATCTGGCCTATTCAAAAGAAAATATTAATATTATCAATAATCATGACTGGGGCCGGCAGATTCAAATGTCTTTTTACTCCGGACCCAATCCTTTTACACCGAACGGCAAACAACCTTCAAAAACGTGGATTGGGCTGGGCTGGAATCCTATTCAATCCGGTGATTATGCTGGGAATAGATCTGGTGTGGTTGAGCACCGTAACGACGGGAAAGTACTCTATGTTAAATGTGTTCCCATGCAATGGCCGTTAGATGATGAGCCGGGTGAATGCACCTTTGAAACATGGATTCGATTGGAGAAAAACACGGCGCTGGTGCGAAGCCGGATTAACAATAATCGCTCGGATACAACACAATACCGGGGACGCGGCCAGGAACTTCCCGCAGTTTACACTAACGGGCCGTGGTATCGTTTGATGAGTTATACGGGTGACAAACCTTTTACCGGCGACAAACTCTCCCGCTTTAGAAAAACATGGACAAGCTTTGAGGATGTTGACGGCGATCCATGGGAGAATTGGTTGGCCACGGAGAACTGGGCCGCTCTTGTCGATGATAATAACTGGGGACTCGGAGTCTTTAAGCCGGACACTTATTCATTTAAAGGAGGTTTTTTCGGCGTACCGGGCAAAGGTGGAAGTAAAGATGCACCGACGGGGTATATCTCACCTATACAGAATGAAATCCTCGACCATAATATTCAGTATGAATATGAGTACAGACTTATCCTTGGCACACTGGATGAGATTCGTCGGTATGCTTATGAACATTCTGCGGAAAATTCTTTGCCTGATTATCGCTTTGAGAAGGACAGGCAACACTGGATCTATCGCAATGCCGTCGATACCGGCTGGCCGATAGAGGGAAATCTGCATGTTAAGCTCGAAGGAAACGACCCACAGTTAATTGGTCCAACCGGATTCTGGCTCGCAAGAGATGTGCCGAGAATCTTTATCCATGCCGCCTGCCGCACAGACGATACTGATGCAAGGCTATACTGGAAAACACGTGAGGGAAATAGTTTTACAAATAATAAAAGCGTATCTTTTAATATTCGGCCCGACGGGCAATATCGTATTTACGAAATCGACGTAAGCTCTTGTCAGCATTATAAAGGAGCTATTACAGGCCTTCGCCTTGACCCTGTAACAACGGGCAAAGATGGTGATTATATCGAGATAAAATCAATTTCATGGAGAAGGAGGCAAAAAGACTAAAAGGTTATGCCTATAAATATATAGTGACATAATATTGAAAATAGAAAGAGGGGGTTACCGCAGTCAAGGTCTAATGGTAGTTTAACATCAATCGCATAATATGCTGGAAAAGAATGAGCGACCTCGATAAAATAGCAAGCCGAAACCAAGATAGCAGATAGAAATACTCTTATATCCAAAAACGTGTTTTAACCTGCAAAGAAACAGATTGTAAAAAGGGGTGTGTAAGATGAAAATTACTAAACTGACAAAAATCACGGCGTTGGTGCTTTTGTTCTGTTTGTGTATGGACGGGCTGGGTGCTGAGGGCGATAAAATTCTTTGGCAGATTGGTAAGGCCGACAATAATACAGCAGAGTTCGCATTAGGCCCGGACAGGAGCAATTTGTATTCGGGCAGGTTCCCTCATGATGTACTGTTCGTGGCGGGGCAATCCGATGCGAAGAAGGACTGGCCTTACATACATCCGGGACCGGCTGATTCGTGGGCAGGCAGTAAGAGCCATACTTTTACGATTCTGTTCGGTCTCAAATCCACATCGAGGTCAGGTAAATGTACACTTGCCCTGGACTTTGTGGATACACACAGTGCCAGCCCGCCAAAAATTCAAATTAAAATCAACAATGAGTCCTTTATCCGCAAAGTGCCCCGCGGAGCCGGTGACGCCTCGGCCCATGGTCAGCCCGACAAGGGCCGTGAACATCGGCTGATAATAGATTTTTCTGCCCGTGCACTTAAGACGGGAAATAACGAGATTAGTATCAAATCATTAGAGGGCAGTTGGGTACTTTACGACCATGTAACTCTCAGAACGCCGAGAAGCGTACAAACAGAGTCACTCAAGCCTGCTACAAGGCTTCTGGATGTCTATAGCCAGCCTTTCTTAATCAAGAAGAAAGGGGGCAAGCTGTATCAGCCTGTTCTGGCTTCTGTTATGCATATTGGCGAGCCTGTCGAAGCAACGGTTGATGTCAAGGGTTCGGAATCGGCCAGACAAACACTCGAGCCGGGCTTTAAGGTTATCGAAGGATTTGCGCCGGCAGTTAACAAGCCAACTTCAATTGAGGTTGATGTCAAGGTGGCTGGTAAATCTATCGGAAAGCGAAGCCTGGCTATAAAGCCCGTCCGCAAGTGGGAGATTTATGTGCTGCATCACTCTCATGTGGATATCGGTTACACGCATGTGCAGACCGAAGTTGTACGCAAGCATTGGGAATATTTTAAGCAGGTCATTGAATTGGCCCGCGAGTCGGCGGATTATCCTGAAGGAGCGCGTTTCAAATGGAACGTCGAAGTGCTCTGGGCGGTGGACAGTTATCTGAAACAGGCCACACCGAAGGAGCGAGAAGCCTTCATCGATGCGGTCAAGAAAGGCTGGATCGGTCTGGATGCTTTGTACGGCAATGAATTGACAGCTTTGTGCCGTTCGGAAGAGCTTATTCGGTTAGTGGATTATGCGCAGAAGCTACGGCGGCGCTATGACTTGACGATTAACTCGGCGATGATTACGGACGTGCCCGGCTATACATGGGGTATAGTGCCGGTCTTGGCCCAGAGCGGGGTGAAGTATTTTTCGGTCGGGCCCAACCGCGGACATAGAATCGGCTATACTTTATCGACATGGGGCGATAAACCTTTCTATTGGGAGTCACCTTCCGGCAAGGAAGATATACTCTGCTGGGTAGCGGGCGAGGGATATTCCTTTTTTCACAGCGGGCGTCTCGATTCCAGTAAGCTTTTCGGCTATCTGAAACGGCTCGGTGACTCAGAGTATCCTTACGATATGGTCCAGCTTCGCTATTCGATTGGCGGTGATAACGGCCCGCCCGATCCGAAGCTAAGCGAATATGTTAAGGACTGGAATGAAAAGTATGCGTATCCCAAGTTAGTTGTGGCGACTAC
>CBDURK010000372.1:0-3303 GCA_965369645.1 uncultured bacterium
ATGCGTCTGTATCAATCAACAATTTTGAGGCGACTGTCGAGACTTGGTTAAAAGAGGTCGAGGGCTACAAGATAGTGAAAGATCCGCGTGATGGATATCAGTGGAAAGACAAAATCACTGAAATCACACGGCTTATTGAAAATGAACTCCGACGTAAGCAAGGTAGCGCTTCAAAACAGAATCTCGTTTCGACAATCACCGGCATCACAAAGCTTTTTGAAAAGGCGCTTGGCGGCAAACAAACCAGCTCTGTGGAACAATCAGTCGAAAAGCTTAAGCAAGAGTATGACAAGCTTACCGAAACCGTGCAGGAAATAAACCCGATGCTCACTTTACCTGCTATCGAAAAAAACAAACACAAGATTGATGCGAGTATATGTAATAAACTCTGGGAAACCCTGCTGAATCATGAAGCGGCGGTCAGGTCGATAATCAAGCCTGAATACTGCAAGCATCTGGAGCTTTTAGAAGGCAAAGTCCAGCGTCTCGTTTTTACCACAACAACAGTACTAAGTGCAGATTTTAAGCCTGTAAATGTCAGCCGCCTGCAATCTATGACTGAGAAAGAGCCGCTTCTCAGTGCCATTTTTAAATTCATCCAGGGTTCCGCCGAGAGCCTCCTGGGGGGAGTCATCAATAAACTGCCGCTTTCTCAACTCGGAGAGCTTTTCAACAAAACAGTCGAGGTTGCCGGCTGGGAAAAGATAAGACAGGCAGTCAAGAACAATGAGACAGAATGGCTCAATTTCTTTCACACAATCAATCTCAATAAAACAAAAAATGTTGGCTGGCCAAAATATATCGTATCAAAGAAAGACCCGAGCTTGATACTCCGATTCATCCCGGCCGATAGCGATAATCCTGAGCCATTCTATATGGCTACACATGAAATAACCAATGCTCAATATCGAGTTTTCCTGGAAAATAACGGGGCAAGAAGCCGAACAAACCGCTCAGGATGGTCTTGGTTTGTAAGCCAAAGTAATAAAGATCTCATAGTCTCACAAAGTAAAGATATCCCCCCTTGTGCAATCAAATGGGATGCTTCACAAAAGACTTTTACGGTTGCACAAGAAGATGCAGATATTCCTGTGACATATGTGACCTACAATGGGGCCCAATCATATGCCGAATCGATTGGAGCACTGTTACCTACAGTTTCACAGCATAAATACGCGTGCAAAGCAGGTAACAACATTATACCCCCCTGGGCAAACCAATCAGAGATTTCAAGCTATGCACATGTAAGGGCAGGCCTCTGGCAAAATGCAGCAGCCGAGTACAACTCGAAAGTAGGAACCGCTGATGAGATACCACCTCCACCTATCGGGGCTGTGATACAGAAAGACTTTACCGCGTATGAGACAAAGCTTGACTTAGATATAGGAAATTTCTTTTCTAATGAAACTGATTACAACTCAGCCTGGCCGATTGCCGGCGCTAATAAACCGAACGCCTGGGGCCTTTACGATATGATTGGTAATGTCTGGGAATGGTGTGCAAACGACAACGGTGACACACAGCCTGTAATTTGCGGTGGCTCCTGCCTGTCTCCACCGGATTATATAGACCTGAAATCTGATTCCAATTACCAATACAGCTACAATAAAATGGCCAGTGACGTTGGATTTCGCATTATTGTCCCGGCCAGGTAAACCTACTAAACGTAGCTACGCTTACAACGAACCTGGCTCACCCTTTAACAAGGTGAGCCAGATATATTTCAACTTTCCTACAGATGCTCGATAATCGTTTTTTCTACTGTGAATTCCGCCTGGTTTACTCGGCAAATGTTTGTGCCAGATACTCCTCAACGAACAGATTTTCGGCTGGTCCTGTTAGTTTACCGCCATATCTGACCATAATCCTTGCAACAGAGTCATCGGCCGGCAAACCAATCTCGTTGTTCAGAATAGCCGCATACTCTGTGAGAGCATTAATCCATTGTCCAGCTAATTCCTGATTAGCGAGTTCCTGAACGAATGAAGTCATCTGTTCCTCTACCGGTACAGGAGTCTCGCTAATTCCGCGAATTAATGGAATCAGAGCAGCGATCCGGGTGCCATCCGCATCTTCCAGAGTCGGCCCCAGTCTCAGTAGTTTTTCAGCAGCTTTGATTAAGCTAAGGTCGGTATTAAGTGAAGGCCGGTAAGCTCGAGCCAGGAACGGCTGAACACCAATTCCCAATTCATCTAACAACTGTGCGATAGCCGCCATATCGGGCACCTCCACTTCACCCTGCATTTCCGGTTCTAAAGGCTTGGGCAATACCAGCGGAACAGCCTCGCGAACACCCAAAACCTCAGTAGACCACCACAAATTGCCGCGCAGAACATATTCCCCGTCGTACAATCCGCCGGCAATATCGTCAAGATTATCCGCATGCGGCAGCTTTAAAGTCAAAGGAGGATTTATTCCTATTACCGTCTCCAAGTCCGGAGAACTTCGTGAAACAACTTCGAGCCACTCTACATTATCAGCCCTTGGATCTGTCAGTGAATCCTCAAAGGCTGATGTAAATAGTATCGTATCATACGCATCGATCATGAGTGTCCCGATTCCATCTGTATTATCAATTGACACAGATCCAGAACCCATCTCCACGTTGGATAATAAAGCTCCTAAATAAATTGCGACGTCAATTGGCTCGCCAGCTTGAGCACCGCCTAAATTAAACAGAAAACTCCCACGATCATCAGCACTCGGATCATAGCTGCCGTTAGCAGTCAAAATAGCATTAGCGCCCAGTTTCAACTCATCGAAGTAACTCTGGATGATAATTGCAGCCTTTCCGTTTCCTACAATCCAATTTACACCAATATCCGCAGAATGGTCGGAGTAGCCGGTAATTGGTGCGTCAAGCATACCACCAGCACCGGGCGTGGATATAATGCCCCCGGTTGACACGATCCTTACACCACCAGAAGTGGAGGATAGGCCCGCTGAATTGATGTTTATATTACCATTACCTTGCAACTCAATATTGTCCTTTGCCGTTGCGGTTATTGATTTCCATGAATCAGCCTCAGTTGTATATATCGAGCTATCATCTGATTGTAGATTCAGGTCAATAGTTGCATTATTGGTAACATCCGGATTCCATGGAGTAACGTCATTACCCATCTGTCCGTCCTGCTCAACTGTCAGTGCCGAATTAGCAGCTACTATCGGGGTATTGGTCATAATATCTACCTGAGCTGTCGTACCATTACCACCCAAACCGTCACCGGCTTGTAATGTAACTATAGGAGCATCAAGTGTAACACCGGCCCCGAAAGTAACATCACCTGTACCGTCAGTACC
>CBDURK010000373.1:0-3300 GCA_965369645.1 uncultured bacterium
TCACCACTGTCCGGAAGGACACAGGGAATCTTCATAAAATCGTTTTGGCCGGGGAAAAGTTTCGGGGCAAATATTTCATTATTGCGGAGTGACCCCTCGCTGCCATAGATTCCGATATTGAATCTGTAAGGCATCTTTGCGTCGAAGGTCGTGTAACTGCGCCCTATCTTTCCATCCTCGAACTTTAAGTTCATTGAAATTGTCCCCGGGTATTCCGCGGGATTTTCGGTCTTTACCTGATATGCGGATACTTCCTCGACCCGGCTGCGCGCAAACCATCGCAGGGCGTCAACCGCATGGCAGCCCGCTGTTAGAAGTGCCGTGCCGCTTTTTTCCCTGCTGCCGTACCATTTTAAATCCCATATCCGGTGCATATAATCGACCTCCACCATAAAGATGTCGCCAAATACACCCTGCTCGATTAAACGGTCAATGGTTATCAACAAGGGATTACAGTGCAGAACGAAACTTACAATTGTTTTGACTTTGTTTTTTCTTACCGCTTCGCGTTGTTTGCACACATCTTCCGGAGTCAACGCTACAGGTTTTTCGATGATAATATGCTTGCCTGCCTCTGCGGCGGCTACCACGTATTGTGTATGCACATTATGAGGCGTGCATACTACAACGATATCCACGTCCTTCTGCTCAAGCATTTCCGAAGCGTCGGTTTCGATGGTACAGTTTAACCCGTAGCGGTCGCGATACCTTTCCGCATTTGCCCGATTCCGGCTAACCAGCGTCCGCACCTCCGAACGCTCATCATTCCCAAAGGCCTTTACATACTCTTCCGCTACCCAACCACAACCAATTATAGCCGCGCCAAGCTTGTCCATATTCTGTTTCCTTTCATATCACCAGAAACCTCATTCTACATTCTTTTCACAAAATGCCCCCGCAATTATAATAAAATAAATTGCAAAGGGGGCCTTTAAAATTGCTTTTGTCACGAGAACAAGCGAAATTTCCTCTCAAGAGGCTTAGGGCGAAAATGAGGACAGTGGAGCTTTTGAAAAGTCCACATTATTTTGTCCTTGCTTAAGAAGCTAAGGGGTGATATAATATGCATAAAGCGATGTACATAGGGAATTTGATATCGTGTCAATGAACGACTCGTCCGTATGATTCTCAGAGTCAAAATGGCAGCGAGGGCTGAGAATGTTACCTTGTGCATTTTATCGAATGCGCTTGTTTATTTTACTTACGAAAATGAAAGGGATTACAGATGTACAGAATTGTAAGTTTAATTCTAACTTTGACCCTCTGTGTTTTTTCCCCGAGGTTCGCTCAAGCAGAGAGTGGGGATGACCCTAATAATGTGGAGGAAAAAGTCGTTACAATTGAACTCACTAAACTGGATGTAAATGACACAACCCTTGAATTGTCCTACAAGATTAAGAACAATACTGTCCATGATGTTTGGATTTGCGATGATGTGGCTTTCAATTTAGCTTCGCTCGACTTCGAGGTTTACTTGTCCGAAGACGAGCAGACCCTTCTAATAAGGAGACGGCTTGACGTCCCAACAGACGTAGAATGGGCAATCAACCCGCGCGGTCACTACGTTCTTTTACGCTCGGGCCAGGAATGGACTGAGTCCCTGTCACTTGATGTGCCTGTTCACCCCCGTCGTCAGTTCGCATACGGACAAGTGGCCTCTGACCACGCAAGACGCCTGGTTCTGGAGATTGGCTTTTACAATGAAGACCTGCCTGGGATGATTCGTGAAATTCTTGAGATGGCAGAGAAACTGAATTGTGCACGCCTTGAAACCAGCGGCGAGTACAGAACAGCTTTTTTTATGCGCTACTTCAAAGGAATTTGGATTGCACATCTCTTTGGAGGATTGTCGGGCTTCGAAAAGTACACATATCAAGAGGGAAATGAAGAGATCAGTATCCCATATACCTGGCAGAACTTCGGTGGTGAGCAGGTTTTACGGATTGAAGTAGATGGTGTTCACATTCCTTACGAAGACGAATATGTGCCGGTAGACTACTAAGGGCGACGATTTGAGGTTCCCTTAAGAGTAGAAAGCAGCATATCGCTCCATTGCCTCCATGACCGCCTTTATATTTTCAAGCGGAACGCCCGGATATAATCCATATATCATCATAAGGCCTCCTTCCGGACTTCCAAGTTTTTCAACCTCCCTGCGAATTAAGCTGTCAATCTCCTCAAATATAGGGGACGTTTACCTATTAATAGAAAGCTGCATATCGCTCCATTGCGTCCATAACCGCCTTAATATTTTCAAGCGGTACACCCGGATACAGCCCATATATCATCATAAGCCCCCCTTCCGCACTTCCAAGTTTTTCAACCTCTTCTCGAATTAAGCTGTCAATCTCCTCAGGCCCGCCAAACCGGGTGACTTGCTGGCGGTCTATATCGAGATCGATACACAAACGCCCTTTGAGGTTCGCTGCTATCCAGTCGATGCCGTTTACAAGGTCCTGAAGGTTGAGCGCATCTACGCCACTAACGACAAGGTCATCCACAAGGTCTCGAATGTCACCATCTGAATGTATATGCACCAGGCAGCCCGTGTCGTGGGCCGGCATCATCAGGTTCCTGTAAATGGGCTTTATATATGTCCTGAATTGTTCCGGCGATAACATCGGGCCAACCTGCATCCCCAAATCCTCCGGATACCGAATCATCGCCGCGCCGAGGTCAACGTAACGCCGCACTATCCCCATACTGAATTCTTCAACCATTTCAATTAACTTCATTAGCCTGGCATCTCTGTCCGCCATATCAAAAAGAAGTTGTTCGTATCCCCTAAGATAACAAAGCCGCATAAAAGCGTGGCCATGTTCCAGGCTGCCGACACTGTACTTTCCTTCCTTTGCCGCTGCTCGGATTTTCTCCTCAATTGCAGACCAGTCAATGTCAGCCATGCCATTTGTCTTAGCATGGTCGGGTGGTTTAAAACCTTCCAAAGCATCCCAATCGGCCAACGGGTGCTTCGTCACGGCCCCTGTAATACCGTCATCGGTCGTTTCCCAAACACAACCCCATGCGTCGGTATAAGGCTCGCCGGCATGCTCCCAGGGAGCCAGTTCAGGTAACGCCGCATCTTCACAAGTGAAGCCGGGAAACAAGAGGCTGTGCTCGGCCATAAGCTCGAATAAAGCGTCCTTTTGATAGTGATGCCAACATGCCGGATTTATCCAGAAGATAACCGGAATATGCTCGGGCCTCTCAAAACGAATGGCACGCAACGTGTTTTCAGTTATGGCATCAGTAAAATCCATTGCAGCCTTACTCAGAAATTTAGAGTGCCTAACAAAATGA
>CBDURK010000374.1:0-3291 GCA_965369645.1 uncultured bacterium
TTGACGGCTTCTATTGTTGGTCATCAAATGAAAAATTCTTTTCTGGTTGCAGGCGGTTCGACCGGTGATAAGTTTTACAGCGCAAGTCTTGCAGTTATTCCTATTGATACGGCGGAGCAATTAGCTCGAAAATATGGTAATTTTCGCAGGTGCAAATCTGAGGGAGCTAATGAAGCGATAAGGAGCGTGAAATCAATGCTTCTTTATGCGGCTAATCATGATATCGAGCGTACATTGAGAAAAATTAATAAACTTGCGGTGGCCGGTAGTAATACTATTATTCAAATGACATATATGCAATTAAATATCATTAATTATACTATTAAAGGGCAGGAAACACCAGTTGTCACATCCAGCAATATACCCTCTTTTCTGGTTAAAGATGTTCGGATTATTGAAAAGAACCGAAATTTTTAAGCAATAGTGCCTGGCGGCTTTTTCTAATTGAATGGGGCTGTCATCAAATAATCTCACCATTGACTTTTCGATAGGGCCTTCCGGCAACAGGCTTATTTCAAATAACTGAGTTGAATCGGTTTTTTCATCTGGCGTATTTAAGAGTGTTCGATTATACTTATCTTCATTTGAAGGGAATACTATGAAGTCCGATGAAACAAAATCTTCTGTGAAGGAAAGAGACGCCGCTGCTGTAGAGCAGTTAAGGCAGCTTACACGGAAGTTGTGTTCAAATGATATTACAATTGCCAGGCTCGCCGCTCACAATCTGTCGTGGATGCAGGAAGATGGTCTGGCAATCTTCACAGAGACATTAATGGGCAACTACTCAAGGACAACAAAGAAAGCTGCGGCCTACGGACTTAGGAGTATGAAAGGCAGGATGAAGAAACTTGCTTTGGAGGTTCTTGAGCAGGGACTCAGGCATCGTGATCGAACTACCAAGGCTGCATGTGTTAAAGCTCTCTTTCTTATGAAAGGTGGTACACCGAAAAAAGATGGCTCTCAGTCAAAGTCTAAATCATCCAGGCCCCCGATAAAAGAAATTCAGAATAGACGTAATAGAAATACGGAAGATAAGAGGTTTTCCAGCAGGTAAATATTATCTGAGTCTCTGTTTTTACAAAAGAATGATTATTTTCAATGCCCCCTGAATTGTGCCATCCAGGGCGCTTCTGCTTCCCAGTTGGGACATGGAGCATTGATATTAAAGTTCTTGGCCCATTTGACATGCCACAAGTCTTTCAGCCAAACCTTCCTGGCCGAATAGTCCAGAAAGACGCCATTTATTCCCTGTTGATGTCGGTTGATGCAGAAGCGGTTCATGGATTCTGTATGACCGGTCATCCTGTGACCATCCCATGCCGGGGGCGTATCGTCATTCTCCGGCCCTCCACACCAGAACCAGCAGTCCAGAAACAATGGAATGTTGTTGCTTCCTCTGACATTGACTGAGCCCCAGTAGTATTTGGCGTCCTGGCCGTAAAGTGGGTCTTCCGCGGCGACATAGAGCCAGTGGTTGATCCCATAGCTGCCCCACGTTCCGGCCGGCTCGTATGTACCGGCTGGTCGTGAGCCAGTTACACCTATCTTGCCCCATGACGTAAATGTGTCGCCACCTACTTCAAGTCCGCTGCTGGCCGAGTTAGGGTAAACCGGGTTCATAATCTTTGTCGCCATCGGGCAGACGCGTATCTTTGGTTCCCGATAGTAGTAGTCGTACAGGACATTTATCCAACGCCCGGAGCCGCTTGTGCGATTGGGAAAGAATCCGTTGTTGTCGTCGGTGTACAAAGCAAAGATCGTGCCCCATTGCTTTAGGTTCGACAGACAGACAACTGCCCTTGCCTGTTCCCTTACACGCTGTAGTGCCGGCATCAATATCGCCATCAATAATGCAATAATGGCTATAACGACCAAAAGTTCTATAAGAGTAAAACCGTTTCGCGTGCGCATGACGTTCACCTTTCTTTTCAAAAGACGAATTTCGCTTATATGCTAATCAGCCGTAATTATAACAAACTGGGCCGCAATTGAGCAAGAAATTTATGCCGCCTAAACGGAACTTAGCAGTCAGACGTGATTAAATGATATTTTCTGAAAACAAGTATTTTCTCTCGAAGACTATTACATAATTTCTGCTTGATTTGAAACATCTTTATGCCGATATGACAAGTAGTGACTGATAGTTCATAAAAGAAAGGCTGACAAAAGTGGACAAGCAGAGTTTGGCCGAACATATTTATCATAGGCCGTCTTCGGAACGATTCTCAATTGCAGGAAGGATAAAAAGCTTCCGGTATGCAATCCAAGGTATCATGCTGATGGTAAAGTCTCAGCACAATGCCTGGCTCCACGCCACTGCATCTATTCTTGTTATGTTTGTAGCTGCTTTCTTTCGCCTTTCGGCCAGCGAGTGGTGCTGGATGGTTATCGCGATAATGGCTGTATGGACGGCAGAGGCATTAAATACCGCCTTTGAATTTTTGGCCGATGTGGCTTCTCCAGAATTTCATCCTCTTGTGGAAAAGGCCAAAGACGTCGCGGCCGGTGCTGTGCTTATTTCCGCCGGTGGCTCTGTGATAATTGCACTTCTGATTCTTGGGCCCTATGCTCTCAGATTTCTGAACCTGGTTGGATAGCACTTTTAACACTTGCTTCCTTGCACGATACAAGACACTTCTTTTACTGCTCTATTCTTTCTTTGGAATTTGAGGAATCAGCCAGGCAAGGAAAGCATCTGCACTTCTGGTTTGTATGAAAATCCTGCCGGGACCGGTTAGCTCGCAGACTAAACCCTCGCCGCTGAAAAGAGTCGATTTCAACCCCCCTACTCTTTTGACACTGTATCCCACTCCTTCGGCAAACGCCACCATGTGGCCAGTATCAACGATATATTTTTGGCCGGCTTCGAGGTCGATTTCGTGAATAGCTCCGTAGCTTGAGAGAAATACGCTGCCAGCGCCGCTCATCTTGAGAAGAAACAAACCTTCTCTTGAGAAAAATGTTTTGGCTCCGCCCCATTTGGTATCTACCTGGATATCCGGCGATGACGCTATATAAGCTCCTGATTGTGCGTAAAAACTTTGCCCTTTCAGTTCCAGAGCATGGATGTCACCCGGAAGCGTTGGTGCAAAGGTCACTTCTCCGGAGTCGGCTGCCATAAAAGTATTCATAAAGAAGCTCTCTCCTCCTAAGACGCTTCTCTTTAAGGCTCCGAATATGCCTCCCTTCGCGGCGGTCTTGATTTCTATGCAGCTTGACATACTGACCATCGCTCCCGCTTCGGCACTGACGGCTTCTCCCTGTCTCAGGCTTATCTTGAGCAAGGAATAA
>CBDURK010000375.1:0-3289 GCA_965369645.1 uncultured bacterium
TTTCGAAGATTACAATGACTATCCACCAGACAGAATATTCGAAGCATGGGCCGATGGATGGGACGACCCGACAGTAAATGGCGCTCTCGTTGGTTATGCCGATCCCCCGTTTACCGAGCAAACCATCGTTCATGGCGGTGCTCAGGCAATGCCGCTCTTCTACGATAACAATCTCAAGTACTCAGAAGTAACCCTGCCGCTGTCCTCAACGAGAGACTGGACCAAACAGGGTGTTCAAACATTGTCACTGTGGTTCAGAGGCCATCCGGATTCTTTCAGCACCCTTACGGAAGACCCTGCCGGCACTTACACAATCACCGCCCGCAGCGGAGACATCTGGGGGCAAAGCGACAGTTTCCATTATGTCTTCAAGCAGCTCTCCGGGCCAGGAGCAATTATCGCAAAAGTAGAAAGCGCAACTAATACCAACGCCAGTGCCAAGATAGGAGTAATGATTCGCGATACGCTTGATCCGGATTCGCTACACGCATTTACATTCATGAGGCCCGATGGCGGTATCAGGTTCAACCGTCGAACCGAAGCCCTCGGAGCCACTACGAATTCTGTTGAAAATGGATTGGAATTCCCGCACTGGGTGAAGCTGGAACGCGATTCGTCGGGCCTGCTTACGGCCTCACATTCGACCAACGGGACCAACTGGGTGCCTGTAGATGATTTGAACCTTGGCTCAAGTGCAATCGTCCAGATGAATGCTACCGCCTATATAGGCCTGGCGGTTTCCAGCAATAACACCGAAGAAACCTGCGAAGCCGTATTCTCAAACGTCAGCACTACCGGTAACGTCACAGGTCAGTGGCTCTCACAGGACATCGACATACCCCGCAATGCCAAAGAGCCGATGTACGTTTCGGTCTCTAATACCGGCGGCAATCCTGCTGTTGTGAACCATCCCGACCCGGCCGCTACCCAGATAGCAACCTGGACCGAGTGGAATATTGACCTGCAGGAATTTGCCAACCAGGGCATTAACCTGGCCGATGTCGATAAGCTTTCTATCGGCTTCGGCGACAGGAATAATCCGCTCCCCGGCGGCGCAGGCACGATGTACTTCGACGATATCAGGCTCTACAGGCCGCGCCCATAGCCACAACCATAAGCAGTGAAACCTGACAAGTACCGAAAATTCGGGACTTATACTGATTCATTCGGTATAAGCCCCTTTCTTAGTTGATAATACTCTTTCGAAAATCCTTTGCAAAATGTCATTTGACGCGGGGGCCGGCTTCAAATATAATATCTCGAAGTCTCTAAGTTTATCAGAATATTTGAAATAATTTTTTTTTGGAGAATATATGCTGGCCATTGCCACTGTAGCTGACCTTCTAAGGCCGTCAGAGAAAAGCTCTGCCGCCATTTATGATATTACTCTGGTTATTGGCGGTTCTTTGCTCATTGCCTTATGTGCCCGTGTTACGGTCTTGCTGCCTTTTAGCCCCGTTCCCGTCACCGCTCAGACCTTTGCTGTGCTGATGATAGGAGCATTGCTTGGCGCTAAGCGCGGCGGCCTTGCCGCTCTGGCATATATAATTGAAGGTGCTTTGGGCCTGCCGGTCTTCGCATTTGGTGGCGGTTTTGCAGTACTGTTGGGCCCGACCGGCGGATATCTGATTGGTTTCATACCCGCCGCTTACGTAACAGGATTCCTTGCTCAAAAGGGCTGGGACAGGCGAATCGGCACAACCGTTTTGGCGATGATTTTCGGCAATATCGTAATTTATACCTTCGGCCTGCTCTGGCTGTCCCGCCTTATGGGCATGAGCAAATCTATCCTGTCTGTGGGATTATATCCTTTCATAATCGGTGACCTTGCCAAGATAGTATTAGCTGCCGCCGTTTTGCCTGCTGGTTGGAAATTGCTTAAATATGGTGGACTCGACGGCAAAAGACGATAAATAAAAATAGATGAATTACCAATATTCATTTAGCAATAAAATTATTGGGGAATAGTGTAACGGTAGCACGACTGACTCTGAATCAGTTAGTCCAGGTCCGAATCCTGGTTCCCCAATTGGTTTTGAGCTGATACTTTTGACATTGGTCTCAAGCCTATTTTAAGTAAAACGCTTTTTCGGCGATATTCCAGCCAAAGCAAGCTTATTTTCAAGCCGGAGGTTATTTTATGAAGACCGTTATTATTTGCGTCGGTATTTCTTTAATGTTTTTGGGCATAGTCAATAGTGCTCTCGGCAATGACAACCCCCTTGCGAATAAATACAAAGGCGATAAGGGCATCGAAAATAACTCCGATGTGATATTTGTCGAGAATTTTGAGGAAGGTCCCTTAGACGCCGTAAAATCACGCTGGGAGAGCGTTCAGAATCCAGAAATTATGTCGCTTTCCACCGATATACCCCAGGGCAGCTCCGGCAAACATTCACTTTTAATGACGCACATCGGCGGAAAAAGTACCGGCGCTCACTTATACAGACGCCTCTTGCCCGGCTATGAAAAGCTCTACGTTCGCTTTTATGTAAAATTCGATCCCGATTGCTACCCGATACACCATTTTTTCCACGTCGGTGGCTACAATCCTCCAACGTCATGGCCTCAGGGTGGTGCCGGTATCCGCCCGGCCGGTAACGAACGATTTACCACCGGCGTTGAGCCGTTCGGAAGGAAATGGCGATGGGACTTCTATTCCTACTGGATGGATATGAGGTCTTCGCCCGACAAAAAATCATGGGGTCACGACTTCATTAACGATCCACGCCTAAAAGTTCAGCGGGGTAAATGGATTTGTGTCGAGTTGATGATGAAAATGAATGCCCCCGTCACCGAAAGTAACGGCCAACAGGCACTGTGGATAAACGGTAAGCCCTGGAGCCGGGACGGCCAGATAGTAAGTCATCTTGGAAAAGGATTTCCGAAAGGCAAATGGGTATGGGACAGCTTTAATCCCGACCCCGAAGGTGTTCCGTTTGAGGGTTTTAAATGGCGCAGCACCGAGGAATTAAAGCTGAATTTCCTCTGGGTACTGCTCTATATAACCAAGGCACCGCCGGGCCACGTTAGCAGGGTTTGGTTTGACAACATTGTCGTCGCAAAAAAATACATCGGTCCGATGAACCTTTCTCCCTAAGTATCTTTGGCCGGAATTACTAATCACTAAGGGAGCCTCAATTACAAATCGAACTCAGCGATAATAGGCACGTGGTCGCTTGGACGCACTGTAAGGCGTATTTTTTTGTCTATATAGCAGTTGGTGCACTTTTCTGCCATGGATTTTGTAGCCATTATATGGTCTAAACGCCAGCCGATATTTCGTTCA
>CBDURK010000376.1:0-3282 GCA_965369645.1 uncultured bacterium
CCCTCTGGTTTGGGAAACATTTCGGGAGTGCCTATCTGACCGATAATCAGTTTCTTTTCCATGTTGTAGAGAGCTTGCCTGTCCCCTACTCTACCGATGAGTATATTGCCTTCGTCCCATTCAGGATGCCCGCCGATAAATTGCTTGTGCAGGGTCAGCCCTGTGCCATCGGCATTGATCGAACATGGCGTGTTGACCTTGTCGCCTTTGTCGCGCATTCTTTTACTCCATCCGCCTCGTACGAAGAAGTAAACACAATCGCTATCTCGGTTCCATAGAGTGTGGTTGATGAACAATCCTGTGTGATCTAATTCCGGTTTGCGTTTTTTTAACTCCTTTTCGAGTTGACGGTAAGAAACGAGCAATCGCTTCTTAGCCGTTTTAATATCCACGATGAATATCCCATCGTTATCCGGTGCTATTTCGTTTTTGGACCAATCCAGAGCTTGCGGGTAACCAGTCACCAGTCGCAGTCGCGCCAAGCGGCCGTAATTTATGGCAAGAAAAGCCGAACCGTCCGCGGCGACGCCACCATTACCGACAGGTGTGTCATCGAATTTGTATTCGTGAACGCGTTTCTTCTTTTCAATGTCGTACAGTACGGTAAACACTTTGCCCGTCTTGACATCTCGGTCGTTAAAGAAGAACTGTGTTTCAGGTTTCAGTGGGTTCCAGTAGAACATTGTCCCTTGCTGTGGGTTCCATGCGTGCGTTTTGTCCACGCGAATAATCTTGTTGTCATGATGGGTATCAACAAGGATCACTGTAGCGAACTCTTCGGGAGTGGGCAAACGGTCTATTCTGTCGATTTCAAGGCCCAGAATATATCGACCGCCGGCATTCCACGGGATAGTCTGGCATTGGCCGATATAGCCGAAGAAATGATGTCGTGGGCCGTAGGTGATTTGTTCTACTTCCAGCTTGAGCTTTTGGATTCTCTTGAGCCGAATGTCCTTGAACTCAACCTTCATCCCTTTGTTGTCCTTCCGTGGTTCGGCGGTCGAGTCTTTTGCCGAGAGAGGGGAGCAGAAGCACACCAGGAGCAGGGCAACGATACAGAGCGCGAAAGATGTGGTTCTTATGACTGTTTTTCGGAGGGTCGTTTTGTTCATGGGTATTGTGGTTCCTTATCTGTGAGATTTCCATCTAATTTGCTTAGCAACGTTTATTCCTGCCAAACTTTTCTTTGGCGTTCATAGTGAATTTATTACATGCTGTGTCGATGGCTTGAAGTATTTCCTCTGTTGATAAGCCGGAGGAGTTACTTGCTGCCGCTATCATCGTCCGGCATTCGTTAGAATCCATAAATCGGGCTGCTTCCAGTAATTGAATTTGATCTTCCCTCGGTAAAACAATGAATCCATGTTTGTCTGCATGTATCAATTCTCCGGGTTTAACGGTCCGTCCAAATACCTCTACTTCACAATTCCAACGCACAGGATGGCTGTATGCGTGTCCGACACACAAACGCTTTGCAATTGCCTTGAATCCTACATCACGCATTTCGTCAAGGTCTCTGATTGCACCGTCGGTAATTGTCCCTGTACATCCAAGGGCTTTATGAATGCTGCTGTTTACCTCTCCCCAGAATGAACCGAATGTCTGCGGTTTATCCAGGTCCTGTACCACTACTATCTTTGGCCCGGAAAGTGACGCAATATATTGTCGATACTCACTCCATGCCTTCGGATTTTGTTTGCGGTGTTCAGGATTCCCCGGCTCTACCACAACAGTCATGGCATATCCCACCATCGGCCCGGTTTCCGGCATGAAATCTCGGCATTCTTCCAGATTGAAGGCGTCTTTGCCGGCATCCGATTTAGTAATCTGCTCCCAGCCATTATAGATAGTCGGTGTATTCCATCGCTTTAATTCCAGCAATTCTGCATGAGATAATAAAGGTTGGTTTGTTTTTTCCATATCTTATTTCCCATCCCAAATAGTTGCTGCAATATATCGCTCCGGAGACTGTTTGTCACAAAAATAGTAAACAAAAATAATTTTCCCATCTGAACGTTGTACGGACCGAACATATCCAATGTCTCTACCGGCGCCATCATCACGCAAATGTATGGGGCTGCTCCATGTTTTCGCATTATCGCTGCTTATTTGTGCGCGAATTCCGTATGGTTTAGCGCGATAGCCATAAGACAGGCAAAGTCTGCCATCGGCGAGTCGTATCAAACTTGGTGGATTGCCTTCACCCAGGTCAGGTGCCGGTTTGCTCAGGAAACGCCAGTTATTTCCATTATCTTCGGAAATGTATATCTCTATCCATTTTCCATTACTTTCACGTCGGCGAACTGCGGCCAGAAGAGCTGTTTTCGATAGACGAACAGTCGAAGGCATAATTGAAAATCCTTTCGGCTCAGGTGCTATCCATGAAACAAAATTCCAGCTTTTACCTCCATTGAATGTCCTGGCACAAAATGGACGCCCCTCTTGGCCGTTCTTCTTTGCCGCTGTTAAGAATAACATGCAGTCGAGCTTGTCATTAACTATATAGTCAGTTCGAGCTGCTACACCATCTATCTTTTGTATTTTGAGAATAAACGGGCCGTTCCAATTGTTACCTTTATCATAAGAATAATAAAACAAAGATGGCCCCACATTATTATCTAACATTCGAAGTGTCATCGCGAAATCAGGGTGAGTAAATTCTACTGAGCCCGGGCAATCAAGCGGTGTTTTGGGGATCAGGTGTGGCGGTCGCGTGCCATGCAATGCTGCACCATAAGGAATGATAACACCTTTTTCAGCAGGATTCTCGATGGACCATGTTTCGCCCCCATCCAGGCTTCGTGCGAAGAGGTGTTCTTCCGGCCGTTCACGGTCAATCGCATGGCGGTCCGGCCCCAAATATTTATAATAACCACGGCTAAAACCAACCAAGATTTCATTTCCCCATGACCAGATTCCATGGTTGGCCGGCCAGCCGCCAAAACGATGTTTCTCTCGATAGACGGTGACGTGTTTAATTCCTTTTGGATTATCTGCATGCAAATCATTTGAAATGAAAAAGTTCGAAATAACCACGCACACAAGCAGGGCAGTTATCGAACCACAACGCAGATTCTTAAAGTGAGTCTTCTTTGTGATTTGGTCGATAAGCTCTTTTTTTGTTATTGTTGCCATCAGCTAACCCTCTTGATCGTGTTAGATTGCCACGAAGAGTATAAGTAAAGTATTGCATCCAATCAAACAGTTTATCGTCAACTTAGAGCCAATTGAAGCAACGGCGATCAGCTTTCTTGCCGAAAGTACCAAAAGATTGTTGAAATT
>CBDURK010000377.1:0-3279 GCA_965369645.1 uncultured bacterium
AAAGTAAATTCAGAGCCATTTTGTTTAGCCGAGAATAATTTCCGCTCAAAGATATGGTTTAGATATGTTGTTTATAGTCATCGGCTTGATTATAATCACTATCAGCTTAAACCACAACGATATGAAAAATTATAAAGTGACACGAAGTCTGTTCAACTGGAGTGTTTATTATGTGTAGATACGCATCATTGTTACCCATCGCGATATTCTTTATATCTGCTTGCATGCAGAGCAGTAACTCAGGAGCTGAGGGTATTTCGGAGCAGGCCGTTTCGCTGGATGGTTTCAGCTTTTTTGTGGCTCCTGATGGTAATGACGAGAACAAAGGAACTCTAACCGAACCTTTCGCAACCCTGCGTCAGGCACGCGATGCCGTTCGGAAATCAAAAAAAGCAGGTGCCGAATCCGTTACGGTTTATTTGCGAGAAGGCGTTTACCACCTTTCACGGCCAGTCATATTTACCGAAGAGGATTCAGGCTCGCCAGATGCTCCTGTTACATATAAGGCTTATCCGGGTGAAAAGCCTGTAGTAAGTGGTGGTTTTAAGCTTAATCTTAAGTGGCGAACTTATAAAGATGGTATCATGATGGCCAATGTTCCTGGACAAATTGATGAGATTGATCAGCTCTTTGTCAATGGTAAGCGACAAAATATGGCCCGCTACCCGAACTTCGACTCCACTGCCAGGTTTTTCGGAGGAACGTCAGCCGATACGATATCTACGGCTCGTGTGAAGACATGGTCGAATCCTGCCGGTGGTTATATGCATGCTCTGCATAAGTCTATGTGGGGAAGCAAACATTACCGCATAACAGGTGTTGACTCGGAAGGAAAGCTCAAACTTCAGGGCGGTTGGCAGGAGAATCGTGGCGGCGGCTTCGACGACTATTTCAGAGGCGGCTATCACAATAGGTATTTGTTCGTAGAAAATATATTCGAGCTGCTCGATGCTCCGGGTGAATGGTACTTTGACCGAAAAAGCGGCATTTTGTATCTAAAACCGTTCGATGAAATTGATTTATCCAAAGCGGAAATCATCGGGGCCGACCTAAAGCAATTATTTATTGTCAAAGGTTCTACGCAAAAACCTGTTGGCAATATCCGGTTTCAGGGTCTGACTTTTAGGTACACAAAGCGTATCTTCATGGACCCTTATGAGCGTCTTCTACGCGGGGACTGGTCGATTGCGCGACTGGCTGCCGTACATTTCGAAGGCGCAGAAAATTGCTCCGTAGAAGACTGCTTCTTCGAGGACCTGGGCGGCAACGGCGTTTTCATCAGCCGATACAATCGTCAGGTGAATGTCATCGGCTGCCGGTTCACGCGTCTGTGTGAAAGCTGCGTCTGTCTTGTTGGTGACTATGGTGCCGTGCGCAGCGGAGCCGTTGAATATAGCAGAACTTTGCCGCAGGACCGGATTGATTTGACAACCGGCCCCAAAACACCTGACTATCCGGCTCATTGTCGTATCCACAATAATCTGATGCACCGATTTGGAATCATTGGCAAACAGGTTGCAGGCGTATTCGTCTCGATTTCGCAGCAGATTACCGTCAGCCACAATACTATTTATCAATGCCCGCGGGCTGCTATTTGCATCAACGATGGATGTTGGGGCGGTCATATTATCGAATACAACGATGCCTTTAATACCGTTACTGAAAGTGGTGACCACGGCCCTTTCAATAGCTGGGGCAGGGACCGCTGGTGGAAAACCTCATACAACGGAGGCCGTGACATCGAGTCATTCGCCAAGGAACGAAGCCTGCTCGATAATTATAAAGTCACTCACATCCGCAACAATCGTTTCGCCCATCCCGGCGGCCATTCATGGGGCATCGACCTGGATGATGGTTCGTCAAATTATCATGTTTACAACAATCTTTGTCTCGGATTGGGAGTTAAGCTTCGTGAAGGTTTCTTCAGGCGGATTGAAAACAATATTATCATAAACGGTTTCGGCGGCTTCCACATCTGGATGCCGGGCTGTGACGACGTTATATCCCGCAATATCTTTATCAGCGACAAACCTTATCAGTTCATTCGTGCCAATCCCAAGTACGCAAAAGAGTTTGACCATAATATTTTCTACAGCGATAAAGGTATGCCCATGATAACCGGCGTGGGCAAATCAATGACCCTCAAACAGTGGCAGAAAAAAGGTTTCGACCGACATTCGGTTTTTGCGGACCCGCTGTTCGTAGATGCCGACAACGGCAACTACCATGTAAAGGCTCAATCACCTGCATTGCAGCTTGGTTTCAAAAATTTCGATATGAACAAATTCGGAGTGATAAAGCCGGCCTTTCAATTCGAGGCAAGCAAAGAATCACGTCACTTCAAACCTGCACCGACCAAAGCTGAACCAGTGTCCGTCCGCAGCCCGAATCTTGTGTTCTGGCTTGGAGCTACAGTCAAAAATCTGATTGGTGAAGCTGAAAAGTCTGCGGCAGGTTTAGGCGCCGAAACTGGAGTACTGTTCGTGGAAGTCCCCCCTGGCAGTGAGGCTGCTAAATCAGGCTTTCAGGCCGGAGATGTATTGCTGAACATGGCCGGTGAATCCATTCATTCCATTCGAGACCTCAATCGCCTTCTAAAGCGATATTCAGACAGGAATGTCCGTGTGGTTGTTTTCAATGCGACAGAACGTACATTCAGGTTGAGCCTACCTAATTAACCTTGGTTTGCTCACGGCAATCGTGCTAATGAAGTTCCCATGGCGCCCAGATGTTACCTGTTGCTCTTCGGCCGAAACGTATCGGTGGTCGTCCTGATTCAAACGCCCCCAGGTCAGGCGCTTTTCCTGCGTAATCATCATTAAAGTTTGGAAGTTTCACTCCCGAATCAACGACGGGATTTGGGACTTCTATTACCGGATCTGTTAAGTTGACGGTTTTATCTCCTTGCTTCATCGGAACTTTACCCCATTTGATTTTAGTAGTGGTCGATGATGGATAAAATTCCAAAGCATAAGATTTTATGAAAGAGGGATTGCCTCGTATGCCGTGCCTTTCTCTGGCGATACCTCGATCCATACCTGTAAAAAGGTCGTAATCGAAATCGCAGGGCGTATCGACTTGTCGTGAAGATGTCAACCGGCCCGGGCAGTCAAAAATGTTGTTCCGTGTAACTGTGTTCGGATTGACATGGCCGCTAAAAACATGAAATGCACCTTTGGGCTGAATGGCCGTGTTATGAAAGACGAACTTCCTTCCCCCACCAAATTCGTCCCGCTGGCCTGTTTTTATCATGCTTCCGCCAAGAGGGTTCCGATGAGT
>CBDURK010000378.1:0-3242 GCA_965369645.1 uncultured bacterium
GGTATTTTCTGATTTTGTCTTTTTTGTTGCTTTTTTTTGTGGCATAGTCCTTATTTCGAAGGGAGTTCTTTCAAGAGTTCTTTCAGCTTGCCGGCAAAGAATATCTCATGCAATCTCAAAGGCTCTTCAACTCCGGGTAAATATATTATTGTTACAGGCACGAGTTCGTTGTACTTGTTCTTCAATGCAAGTGTTGCGGGTTTATCATTTGCTGTAGTATCGGCTTTGATTGCCAACACCTCTTTTTCTTCGATTAGCCCTGCAATGTCTTCGTTATGATAAACAACTTTATCCACTGCCTGGCAGCTCAGGCACCAATCGGCGGTGAACTTGATTAAAACTGGTCTGCCTTCAGCTATCGCATTGTCAATAACAGCGTCGTCATAATCCTGCCAGGCAATTAGCTCTCCTGCCGGTGTCGGTAAAAATACCCAACCTCCTGCGAACACGAGGAGACCGGCACTGATTCTTATAAGCCACTTGCGCGCGGGTTTTGTATTGAAGCTCACCCAGCCGCCCCACATCCATACACAAAAACCAAGAATCACCGCAAAATATAACACATTCGTCCTGTAGGCTTGCGGCAAGGCACCAATGAGTTTCACGGCGATAATCAGCAATACAAATCCGATGCCCTGTTTGAATAATTCCATCCATTGCCCCGGCTTGGGCAGCCGTTTAAGTAAACCGGGTATTGATGTCAGTATCGCATAGGGCACAGCCATCCCCACACCTATCACCATTATAACAACGGTAGCCACCAGCCAATGCTGGGCCTGTGCCCACCCGAAGGCAAACGCCAATATACCGAATCCACAGGGGGTACTTAAAATGGCTGCAAGAAAGCCTGTACCGACCGCACCCGAATAGCCTTTACCGCTGCCCGATTTACCAGCAATAGAAGATGGCACACCAATATTAAAAACTCCGAACATCATCAGAGCCAGCACCACCAGCAAAAGCACCATCCCCGCAACGAAGATTGGATTTCGATACTGGTCGCCCCACTGTAATACTGTTCCGTAGAAGATTTGCAGAATAATATTTGCAACCGCAAGACATGCAAAAAACAGCAATATCCCAAAACAAAAAGCAAACCCCATCGCTTGGGATTGTTTTTTGCCTGCTTTTGCCTGCTCGACGATTCTCATTACGATAAGCGGAAGCACCGGCCAGACACACGGCATTATATTCAAAGTCAGCCCTGCTAAAAAAGCCAAACCAAGGGCGAAAGCAATGGAATAATTCGGCGCTGTAATTGTCTCTTGCTTATCATCGCCTGCTTCAATATTGATACTTTGCCAGGAATCCCGCTCTGACCAATCAACCTTCGCCTGTAAAGTTTTTTCAAACGGCGGCAAGCATACCTTGCTCGTACAGGCAATACCGGTAATCTTGACCTCAATATCACCCTTATTAATCACAGTAGTCTGTCCTGAAACTCGGGCTTCTTTGATTGGCACAAAGACAGTGAAATTACCTTCGTAAACTTCAATTTTGCTACCCAGCGGGTCCGTGAAGAGATGCCATTGCGGGAATACAGCCTCGCCAAAAGAAAAATAGTCGGAGTTAGCTTTAATCTTCAACTCTAATCCTTCTGCAGGTGCAGTTTCAGATTTGGCGTAATAGTGAAGGTCATCTGTCCCTTCAAATATGACCGCAATGCCAGCCTTTGAGCCCATCTGAACAGGCTCAATGCGTGCAGTTGAAACCTCTTGTTCTGAACTTGCCAGTTCCACGTAAGGGGTCCCAGGGACAACACCGGCGGTACTACCAGAGGTAATCATTGCCCCTTCATTTGTGTTTTGGCCGGAAGCAGAACAGGTAGCTGCAAAAATACAAGCTGTCCATAATACGCTTAAAAGAAGTGTTTTTTCCGATTTCATAGCAGCCATTTTCCCCCATAAAAATCTAAAATGACAGAAACAGAAAAGATATCAATCGGCCGGTTGGTCATGGGGCCCTTCGGGCTCAGCTTCCGGCTGTTCGGTTTTATTATTTGTGGCCTGTTCGTTGTTCTTGGCTTGCTCAGCGGCTAATAAATCGGCTACGGTCGGCTTGTCCAATCGACCGCCTTCCAAAATTATTTTCACATCAGCAGCATCGAGAGTTTCGTATTTCAGCAGGGCCTTTGCTATTTGCTCGACGTTGTTTTTATTTGTCCCTATTAATTCTTTTGCTTTTTCATAAGCCTCGTTGGTGATTTTTTTTACCTCGCTGTCGATTGCTTCTGCTGTTTTCTCTGAATACTCTTTCTCGCCCGGCAACATATACATCTGGTCGTTCATGCCCGTATCGGGAGTATAATTGATAAGCCCAAGCTCGCTGCTCATACCCCAGGTCAAAACCATCTGCTTTGAGATATTAGTGGCCTGTCGAATATCGCTCTGTGCGCCGCTGGTTATATCGTCACAAAACATTTCTTCAGCAACTCGCCCGCCGAAACATACCTGCAATAATGCCATACAATATCTTTTTGTAAATATCGTCCTGTCTTTTTCAGGAAGGGCAAAAGTGGCCCCGCCCATAGGGCCTCGGGGAATGATACTTACCTTGTGCAGCGGATCGGCATCTTCTAAGAGTGACTGCACGAGTGTATGGCCGGCTTCGTGATAAGCAGTGATTTCTTTTTCCTTTTGGTCTATCACCCTGCTCTTTTTTGCTCTTCCCCATCGAACCTTGTCCCGGGCTTCTTCAAGATCGGTCATTTCTACATATTCTTTATCGGCCATAGTTGCAGCCAGGGCGGCTTCGTTAATAATTGCCGCCAGGTCCGCTCCGCTGAACATAGGTGTCCCACGTGCGAGTCTTTCCAGGCTGATATCCGGTCCCCATTTCACTTTTTTGGCGTGAACCTTCAGAATGTCAACTCGGCCTTTTAAGTCCGGCAGCGGCACAAAGATTTGCCTGTCGAATCTCCCCGGCCGCGTCAAGGCATGGTCCAGGATGTCGGCGCGGTTTGTAGCTGCAATCACAATAACCTGGTCGTTTGTATCAAAGCCGTCCATCTCAACGAGTATCGCATTCAGGGTTTGTTCGCGTTCATCGTGTCCGCCTCCGGCAAAGCCGGCACCGCGTTTTCGACCAATCGCGTCAACCTCGTCAAGGAAGATGATGCAGGGAGAATTCTCCTTGGCCTGTTTGAACAAGTCGCGCACACGGGATGCCCCGACGCCAACGAACATTTCTACGAAATCACTACCGGATATACTGAAGAATGGCACATCGGCCTGGCCTGCTAT
>CBDURK010000379.1:0-3237 GCA_965369645.1 uncultured bacterium
TTTGTGTGACATCCACGGCGCCATTAGCCGGGTTAAGTGCCGCAACAGCACCTTCGGTTGTAAAGCTCCAGATGTCACCTTTATGCGTGTCGATAATATCGAACTCATCGACACGCCAGTAGTAAGTCTTAGCCAATGTAAGTGTGCCGGGAGTAAAGGTCGTAGTTCCCTGAGGAAAACCACCGGCGGCATTATCCACTTCTTCAAAGGTCTCGCCAAGGTAAACTGTGTGCAGTTTTGCACCGAAACCAGCCGTCCAGCTAAGGGTAACATCCGCATCTACAGTCTCGGCATTATCAGCGGGGTCGGGAAAATATGCTGTCTTTGGGGGAATACTAAAGCTCCAGATATCGCCCTTCCACGGACTGTTCGGCTCGGTGTCATTAACTTCATCAATCCGCCAGTAGTAAGTTGTGCCCGGAATGAGGCCATCCGGATAGGCAAAACCGGGGAAGCCGGCAACAATAAAGGTTGCAGCCTGATTACCGATGAATGTGCCTTCGGCGCCTTCGCTGACAGCATCTAAATTATCACCTATATACACATCGTGCGAGGCGGCAAGATCACCAGCCCGCCAGCCAAGGCTTATCCATGTATCCTCATGAAGTGTACCACTGCTCGGCTCGGGTCCGTAGGCCTTGACAATAGCGCCGCCCTGGTTTTCCATGCTTGCCCTGACATCATCCTCGCTCAGAACGTGATTGTAAACGCGCACGTCGTCGACTGCGCCCGTATAGGACTCACCTAAATTTGTATCACCTCCGATATAATAAGTCTCGTTCTCGCCATCTGTTGTCTGGAAGGCTGATTCCTCTGTGAGGGCCCCGTTGACATAGATGCGAAAGTTCGTCCCATCCCCTGTCACTGCGACGTGTGTCCATTGGTCGGCAGGAACAACATCCCCGGCTGTCTCACACATACCTCCCGCCCAAGCTCCGCCAACGCGACCTCGCCATGAAAGCCTCCCATCGGTGTGAAGGAACAGCGTGTCATTTGTGTCAGACGCTCTAACCGACCGAAAAATCTGCTGCCATGTGTTGCCCGTTCGCGTCGGATTAATCCATGCGGACATCGTAAATGATCCCTGAAACAGGTCGGCGGTCAACGAATCAGAGGCGCCGATTACGACACGACTGCCATCAAATGCGAACGCTTGTCCAAATTGTCCTTCGACAACTGTCGGATCGTCTTCCAGTGTTCCGTCGTTGCCGTTGCCCGTCGCGTCCAGCGCGGTCGTGCCTGCACCGTCATCGAGCTTCCACTGTCCCACAAGCTCCGCCGAGGCACTACTGAGAAGCCCCAGAACTACAATCAAAGAAACCATATAAGTCAATTTCCTAAACATAATTTGTCCTCCTGAAAAAAGTTAAAATAACTTTGCTTTGGTGAACACCAAAACACGCATTGTTTTGAAAAAGATGAATTGCCGATTGAAGTGATATAGGAATTTAAATTCGCCGAATAAAATGCAAAGCTCTGGCTTAGAACTGTATGCCTTGCATAACACACGATAATACCTCCTCTATTTGGAATACTATAGGATTTGTACCCACAGGACGAACAAAAACAACAGATTTTGCCTGTGCTGGCACAAACTTCACTAATATTATCTATACCAAATTACCTGCCTGTCCGTCAAGGGAAATCCTTGCGATTATTGAGATGTTCAGGGGGCATCTCAACGCGATGTAAATATGTTATTGACCTGATTTTGTTTTGATGATACTCTATCACCGGCATAATTAAGGAAGCTAAGTTATGGAATTATCATTGGTAATGAGGTTACGAATTGCTGCTGCGGCCGCAATAGGTGTGGTTTTGATAGGTATCCTTGCCTGGCCTTTAGCATCATCACCCGGGCCTCTCGATGCTGTTCGTGCCAGCGATATAAGTATTGGCGCTTCAATAACATTGGTGGTTCTGGCGTTTCTAACCGGTCTTCTTGGCTATTTTGTTTCCTGGCCACACGGCAGAGAAATCGGCATTCTGGCTGTACCTTCCGGATTGACAATTTGGGCTGTACGCTCCGGCAGTATGACTTCTTTGATGCAGCTTTACCCATCCACCGAACAGCGCCAGGCAATTTTTACGGCGTTTAAATGGAATTCTGTTTTCTGGCTTGTTCTTGTCGCCGCCGGTTTCATCGGTGTGCTGTTAGGTCAGAAAATCATGTCAAGTCCCAGGTCTCCGGCGAAACAAAAAACATCTAACTCTAAATCTACTCAGTACCTAAGCGCAATAATTGCTATGGCCGGTTCGGTTTTCATAGCTCAATTTTGTATTGGAATGTTTGCCCGGGACGTTTCGCTGGCAGATCCCAAACTGGGTGCGATTATGGCTCAGCCGTCCATAGGGCAGATTGTCTTTGCTGTATTTATCTCGTTCGGAGTTGCAGCTTTTATTGTCAAGAAATTTCTCGATGTCAGCTATATATGGCCGGCAATTGCCACTGTTTTGCTAACTATCTATGCTGTAAGTAATTATGCCAGACAGGATGTGTTGCAGTATTTTGTTCAGGAGCGGCCTTCTGCTTTTTTTGTTAATTCGGTTATTTCCATATTGCCCGTGCAGATAGTGGCTTTGGGCACATTGGGCTCAATTGCCGGATATTGGATGGCTATCCGTTACAACTATTGGCGCAAACATGAGATGAATTAGTAAAATTTCCCACATTTGAAAAATACAATACATCATTTTTTCAAGCCTTTGTTTCTGTATAAGCACGTTTATGGTAAGGCTTTATAAATATATAGTCCCATATCGCATCATCATTCCACAAACAAAATCAAAAATGGTTGTTTATAGGCTCTAAATTAGCCGAAATATATGGTGTTAAGATTTGACGGCCAGATGTTGTTATTAGGCTAAGGAAAATAAAGTTAGAGAAATTAAAGCTGTGTTGATAAGCATTTGGATGAACACGTGAATTAAATTAACGTAATATACGGTAGTAAAACCAGCCGACAAAAGGAGTTAGCAATGTTGGTTCTAAGCAGGCAAAGAGATGAATCGATTATGATTGGCGATGATGTTGAGATTATTATCGTCGATGTCCGAGGGGATAAGGTTCGTTTGGGTATAACGGCCCCGAAGAGTATTCCGGTTCATCGAAGAGAAATATACGATGCGATTCAACGCGAAAAAGCCCAGAAAAAGGAACTTCAGGCCGAGCAGCAAAAGGAAAACCCTCAGACGCCTGAGTCCACCAAAGATTCCTAATATATGGAATCTTCCCAC
>CBDURK010000380.1:0-3219 GCA_965369645.1 uncultured bacterium
CGCATGGGCTAAAGCCCATCCTACCTTTTCTAATGATTATTATGAATGATTGGAAGGTAAGGGGGAATTTTGTAAGAGTTGTCGCATTTTTGGGTTATTTCGGCTATACTTGTTTAAAGTGGCCGGGGCGGTTATACGGGCCCAGGGAAATTTCTTTTGTTGAGGCGGTGAAAATTGGAAAAGAGTCGTTTATTATCATATAGCAGACGGAAGCGATATCTGGCAGTGTTTCTTATATTATTAGTTCCGGTCATAGCCGCAGGGGACTGGCCGGAGTTTCGCGGACCATGGGGGAATGGTCATGTATCAGCCCCAAGAAACAGTAAAACCTCCGGCATTCCGCTTAGCTGGAGCGAGACAGAGAATGTCAAATGGAAGACATCTATCCCACATAAGGGCTGGTCCACTCCTGTAGTGATGAATGGACAGGTATGGCTGACCACTGCGACGGTTAAGGGGCATGACTTCTTTGTGATTTGTGTTGACGCGAAATCCGGCGCAATCGTTCTTAATAAAAAGCTCTTTCATAGCGACAATCCCGAACCTTTAGGCAATCCGCTGAACAGCTATGCTTCGCCTACGTGCGTGATCGAATCCGGACGGGTGTATGTGCACTTCGGAAGTTATGGAACGGCCTGCCTGGATACCAAAACTTTCGACGTGTTGTGGAAGCGCAGCGATCTGCCGTGCAGGCACTTGCGAGGGCCCGGTTCTTCTCTGGTCCTGTTCGAGAATCTTCTCATCCTGACTATGGATGGTGTGGACGTTCAGTACTTAGTTGCACTTGATAAGAAGACCGGGCAGACCGTTTGGAAAACCGACCGTACGGCAGAGTGGAACGATCTTGACGCTGACGGCAAGCCGAAAATGGAAGGAGATTTACGGAAGGCCTATTCCACGCCGCTTCTTATCGATGTTGACGGGAAGAAGCAGATGATTACCGTGGGGGCCAAAGCCGTTTACGGTTATGACCCGGCAGACGGGCGGGAGATTTGGAAAGTCCACACCCCAGCCTATTCGGGCGCATCCCGTCCAGTGTACGGCAATGGGACAGCTTACATGATAACCGGATTCGGCAAGACGGAACTGCTGGCCGTTCGTGTTGACGGCTCGGGAGATGTAACTGATACTCACATCGTATGGAAAACTGGAAAGAGCATGCCGCGAACGCCGTCTCCGGTACTCATCAATGACCTGCTCTTTACGGTCAACGATTCGGGTATCATAATATGCATGGAAGCCTTGACCGGCAAAAAAGTCTGGGAGCAACGCATCAGAGGGAATAATGCCGCTTCGATGCTTTACGCTGATGGACGTGTCTATTGTTTCGACTGGGACGGCAAGACAACGGTTTTCAGGGCGGCACGTCAGTATGAATTACTGGCAACTAATAAGCTCGACTCCGGCTTCATGGCCTCTGCGGCGGTATCAGGAAAAGCGCTTTTCCTGAGAACAAAGACCCACCTTTACCGAATCGAGGCAAGCAGATAACACCAGGTTAAGCCAATGTTCGCTTAGCTATTTCAAATTCAAGCGCTATAAGGTCATCGTTAAGTGATTCGCAGGTTTTTAACTGCCACTGAGCCTCGTTGCCGAGGTCAAGCATTTCCCTGGCAAAGTTTAGATGTTCCAATGAATTAAGCTCCTCGGCCTTGGGTGCTATCATATCAAGCAACCTTTCAAGCCGGCTGCGCATCGAAATAACTTCGCCGGTGACTGGTTCGATGATATCGCAGTCGAGGCCAAAACGCATTGCTTTCCATCGATTCTGCTCCAAGAGTTCTGTTTTCGGATTGCTGGGTTGAATTCCCTGTAGGTATCGATCCTGATAGAAGGCCAGTGTCGCTTGTGTGATGGCCGCGAAGGCACAAAGGCGGCGAACATCTGTAGGCAAATCAAATACTCGCAGCTCCACCGTACCCAACGGAGGCTGGGGTCTCAGAACCCACCAAAGATCTCCCGGGCGGGTTATGTCACCGGCGGCAATCAACTTCTGATAGAAGGATTCCATTTCCGTAAAATCGGCAAAAAAAGGAGGCATTCCGTATTGAGCGCCGTGGCATTGAGAATGGCCGAAGAGTTTGTCGAAAACAAAATATCTGCCCGTATCGGCCAATTCTGGGACGAACTCTCTCTAGATGAGCAGCTTTCTGTAGTCACTGAGTACCTTGTGAAATACGGTCATTTGCTGTCCTCAGAAATAACCCAGAGCAGTCCAGCCTGCGTTCGGGACAATTTTCCGAGAGTATTGGACCGACACATCCGAATAATTCACAGAAAACACCGTTTGAAAAGATAGAATCCCTCTTTTTGCGTATTACTTACCTTTGTTTGATTAGCCCAAACTTGCTCAATTATAGATCACGTGAACTACCTATAAGAACATAATTTGGATTAACCCGAGCTGCCGATTTGCAACAGAATTTGCAACAGTTTAGCACTTTCAGGCTACTGTTACGCTACTGTTGTGCTACGGCCAGCATCATAAGTTCTTATTTGACAATTAATCATTTATTGACAAATACTTACAAATCCCTTGTTCGGACTTCGAATCTGAGGGTCATTTATGGACGTCCCACGTAAAATATTTTTCAAAAAATGAAATAAATTTGGACTCAAAGATGTCAATGTTCTGACAGAAAAAACTACAACCAAACTACAACCAAAAGATGTAATATCTGCGATTTATGCGATATTTACCACTTGCTAAGTTCTGAAATCAGCGATACTTGTAAGATAGGCAGGATTTCGAGAAGTTTTCGAAGTCCGTTGTTTAGACTGACTGCGTGGTACCCGAGCCATCCCCTCCTCGGTGCCAGTGTCGCCATCCTCTATCTTGAAGGTTTTAAGAAGTCTCAAGAAATTCCAAAGACAATAGAACCTGATTAATACCCCCAAACACAACTGCTAAAAGTGTCAATCGAAAACGTAAGTAGATACGATCTCTTGAACAACACTCACGCAGGGATCTGTAAGTATCGGTTATGTTTATGCAGTATGATGATATGGAACCTTCCTAGTACTCAGTCCACAGAATAAAGACTGTTAGGTCTTTTTGCCGAAGTGATTCGGTAAACAAAACGGGCACAGATTAACAATTTATTACAGCAGAGGCCCGGATAAAACTGAAAAAGCTATATCCGACGCTTTAGCTCGGACTGAGTACTAGTGCTATATTACATTTCAATTGATGGATATAATTTCTTTAGTTTTATCCTG
>CBDURK010000381.1:0-3217 GCA_965369645.1 uncultured bacterium
GTGCGAAGGCAAAGGTTAAAGTACATTACCATCCTGCCGTCACTGGTTACTATTCTCAACGGTATCTGTGGTTTTGCGGCCATTGTCTTTGCGGGCAAAGGCGCAACGCTCGGTCCGTGGGGGGTTTCTTACTTCGCGATGAGCGGCTACATGATACTTCTGGCAATGATCGCCGATATGCTCGACGGCCGGCTGGCACGAATGAACCAGAGCACTTCCAGCTTTGGCGGCCAGTTGGACAGTCTCTGTGATATCATCAGCTTCGGCGTGGCACCGGCATTTTTAATGCTGAGAGTTCTGGAAGAAAAACTGGCCGGCTTTGCCGAGCTTAATCCGTCGGCAGAGAATTTTCTGGAGCGCTTCATCTGGCTTGTTGCGGCGGGATATCTAAGCTGCGCAGCCATTAGATTAGCCAGGTTCAACGTGGAAAACGAGGAAGACGAATCCGCCCACATGAGCTTTATAGGCCTTCCAACCCCCGCAGCCGCGGGAGTAATAGTCAGCCTGGTAATACTCCATCAGGAAACACTGCCGAGCCTTAACTTAATTATTTACGCCCTGCCTTTTTCGGCTCTGGGCGCGGCGGTGCTGATGGTCAGCAGGATTCGATATCCGCACATTCTCAATCAGTACCTAAGAGGCAAAAAGCCATTTGCGTACCTTATAAGGGTGCTGCTGCTCCTTGCCTTTATCATCTGGAGCAGGCAGGCGGCTTTCGCTCTGATTTTCTGCAGCTTCGCGGCAAGCAGTTTCGTGAAGTGGTTTTATTTCAAAGTAATCCACAATAAACACAACATCGTCTCAGCAGCACAATCAGCTTTGACAACGACTAACAAAGATCAAATTGCCAATGGGGAAAACATCGGGTACAAAGCTGAAAAGTAAAAGATTGAAGATTAAAAATCAAAGTGCAAAATGTAAAATTAATGTAGTCATCAGCCAAAGGCTGATTCCGCAATTTCGATTTTTAATTTTTAATTTTTGCATTCTTCATGGAGCATTTAGACACACGTATTACACTATGTTTTGTGCCGGCTGTATATCCTGCTGCCTGGCGCCGGATTGATTTATCTGATAATACTTCTCAACAATATCTATAAGCCTGGCCAGAACTTCTCGGCCTTCAGGGCTTGCCTCCAGACCAACAATCTGCAATCCGAGAGAGGCGCCGTTGCCGTCTGAAGTCGGCAGGATAGTTCTAATCTGGGCACTGATCATCACCGGCGTTTCATAAGGCATAGGTGTAAATCGCATCCCAACAAACTGGCCCTTCCTCAAGTCCAGCTCTCCGGCGCAAAAACTCCTCGATACATTGCCGTTAGAATCACGTTTGGGAACTGCAAGAGAATCCTGTTCATTTTGATATGGTACTATGACCTGCGCACCGCCGGCGGAAATGTCCATAAGTCTGCCCTGACAATAATTATGTGCCTGGTCATCAAGTGTCTGGTCATCCGGTGCATCCTCTATCTGCTTTTGGGCCTGGCGCCTGTTGCCGCGATGCCACAGCACGACTTTTACCTTCAGTGATTGCGGCACCTCAACACGGAAATAGCTTCTCCTCTGTACCACTTCTATCCGATCCGGCACTGCAAGTATTATTGTTCCGCCCCATCCCTGGTCCGCCTCCGAGCCGGATGACGCTTCAAGAGCAACCACCGTCGTATCGAAAACAAACTTGCCGTATTCATATTTAAAGGATATGCCAACAGGTTGATCAGCCTGAATATTTAACGGGTGCAGCCTCTTCTTCGGGGCCGCACTCTCTATACCTATTCTGTCGTCCTCAAGCTTGGTCAGCAGCACTTTTGCAACGTGCCATTTGCCCTTGGACAAATACGACATGATAGCAACTATTTGCTTGTTAATCGCAGTTCGGAGAATTTTTTCAGGCTCAATACCGCGCAGTACCATTACCTTATTATTCATACCAACCTCTCCTGCTTAACGCATATACAAAGGTTTTTCAGTGTCTCAAAGGGGTTTTTCGGCATCCATTCCCCCTTTAAAAGACCTCCCATAGAAAATATATATATAAATCGGCTATAAACAACAAAAGTTTTACATTAAACTTGCGATAATTGGCATTTTGCACTAAAAATCCCATATTTATTAAACCTGGGCCAAGATTTGAAATGCACAAGACGCAGGTCCCATAACTACGATTTCTCAGGCCAAAGTAGTGTGTTTACAAGGGTAAGCCACGAAGGTAATCTTCCATTTTGTTTCATATTCTTAATTTATCATGCCGTAATTTCTAACGGGGTAAGCTTGCAAAAAAAGCGTCGGGCAATTAGTATTACCGCATATATGGACAAAACATACGATATACGAAAGATAGGCGGCGATAAAATTGCTCTTTTGGGCCTTTTTATTGTCTCACTGCTAATCGCTCGCATTATAGTCGTTTCAAAATCCGCTATTTTGCTTTCGGAACCTATAACATTAACTGACACCGGTTTATCAGTATCAATGCCGCAGGGCAACGGCTGGAAAAGTGAAAAGAAATGGGGATTTTATGAAAATGGATTTTCTTTAAGAAGCATATTCGTTCTCGGCTCCAGGAATCCCACAGCCGTAGTCCACTGTCGGTATGTCAAAGCCACTGAGACAATCGATCTGCAAAGCCTTTTTGAGCAAAAGGCATTTGATGTTAAAGGTGAGATTATAAAAGTGGATCAGATATACAAAGATGCACTCACTTTTGACTGGGTACTTATAGAAAATCCGAAAAACACACTAATTTTCATTTTCGGCACAGCAAAGCTGTCTCACAATCGCCGGCTAAATATCGAAGTGAAACAAACTATGAACGATCCCGAAATGGCCGAGCGGGTCTTCAAAAAAATCGTAACAAATCTGAATTTCGAGGAAAATCGGTTACTCGTAAATGGCGCTGCGGATGACATTATAACAAAATTTCCTGAGCAATCCGAATACACCCTGCGAACAAATAAACTGCTGCAATAAAACATTCCCGATTATGACAAGGAGCCGGTATGAAAGGTGAAAAAGTACAACCAACAGTAACAATCCGAGTAGCTAAAAAATCATCACTTATTTTTTACTTCCTAATCTTTTTGATGACTGCAGGAAGTGCGATTAGCTATGCCGGGCAAGATGGGACGGACAAATGGGGTGACCTTAAACTGTGGTATCGGCAACCAGCACAGAAATGGGCAGAAGCTCTACCGGTCGGAAACGGACGTCTTGGAGC
>CBDURK010000382.1:0-3198 GCA_965369645.1 uncultured bacterium
TCTTTTCGAAACGAAGGTGACTTCCGGGCAGAGGTTCTTCATCCAATGAGACAGTAAGATATGCCAATAGTATGATGAGGACAGGAATCAGGAGCCAGCCTATCCAATGCCGCTTGCCGGGTTTCCAAAAATAATCTGATGCAGCCAGTTTCTGTTCAGGTTTGCGCCCGGGCTTACCGGATAAACTCAACACAATCAGAGAACAAATCCCACCAGTTATCCAAAATGTCACGTGCACAAAGAATACTCCTTTGCGAGCCATTGACGGGAAGGCCTGCACGAAAGCGCCGAGGACAGCAATCCAAAGAATAATGAGGAATAACAATTGGCCCCTCCCGAACGCGCTGGATGGCGCCAAAGGTAATTCCTGACGACGGTGCCGGATGATTGCTATTAAGACCATCGCAGAAAGTAAAAATCCAACAAGAAGAAACCACCACTGGATCGGGATGCCAAAAAAGTGTTCCGGAATATGATTTCCCTTAGCCCAGTTTCTAACATTTTTGTACAGGTTGCTCCACATCATTACTAACAGCAAGAACACCAGCCCCACAGTATTAAGACCTCCACCGCTTTTATCTTCCGCCGGTGGAATCAGGCTTCGTCGCAAAAACCGAAGAAAAGCCAAACCTACTCCTATTCCCATAATCAAACCGAAAAGCTGCTCCATCCATTTCCAATAGTCCAAGCCCTGCAGCGCACTTAAGCTACCGATAGGCCCCCATTGAGCACGGCCAAGCATGTTAACAAAATCCCCCACAGCAAAACCAATCCCTCCCGTCAAGAAGCCGCAAAGCGTCACTTTTAATGCCGCTCGGTTTTGCTGATAAATCAGATAAAAAACAATCGCGACAAACAGACCGACACAACCCGACCAATTGTCACTCCGTGGCGGAGTCATACGCAATCCCAATAATTCAGTCAAAATAAAATATCCTGCCAACCAGCCGCCGGCTAATAACATGATAAAAAAGCAGGCCTGCCGATAGCGAGAAATTATAGCTGCGCACAGACCAGCTACAAGCAAAGCGGACAAAGCTGCATACCAGTCAGTGTCATTAAAAGACCAGTTGTCCGCAAGCCATTCGGTAAAACCGCTAAAGTCCATAGCAAACCAAACGAGCCATAATATGACCAGTGGACCGGCGAAACTCTCCAGATATGAGCGGGACTTAGTTACACTAAGGGCAAGTATCGCTGCACCAATCCCTGCCCACAATGCTCCAATCAGGAATAAGCCGGCATAACCATAAGCGACATCCGGCAGTGAAGAACTTGCCGTGTAGCCAATAACTCGACCATAGCTCATTTGCCCCCCGAATGCCCATCCGATAGCGCCGCACATTGCCATAATCGTCGAGCGTTGCCACCAGTCCTGCCTTCCGGAGGCCAAACAGATAGAAAGTCCCAACAGGGCACCAGGAACCATAGCTCCAGCCTCATGGCCATAATCACCGCGAAAACCCCAACCAACCGACATTGCCAGTGCCGATAAAATAATCCCAACTATTGCCAAAGCAGATGTGTGAGTTTTCGTATCCATTACCACCTCAGATGATTAGTGACAATTTAATTTAAACCAATAGACACAAATACACTGCGCTCAAACCGATAAATCCGGCACAATATACGGCACAATATACGGCTCACGATAAAAGCCACGAACCAGTCGGTTGGCTTGTTCATTATCCTGGAAGCACTCGTTCCGCCGGTCAATCTCCAGCCATGGCCCGAGTGATACTGTTCCGGCGTTTACTTTGATTTCATTGCCCTTAAGGTGCTCAAGCATCCGCTTAAGCATGTCTCTGAATATTGGAATGTCTCGGACCTGGGTGCGCATCTGCCGCCGAGAAGCTTTCACCCCCAGCCTGAGCGAAATGTTTCCGGCATGAGTAATCGCAGTAGAAATATGTCCTTCGAGAACTTCAGCTTTTAGGTCTTGCCGACGGCCGTTACGAACCGCCTCAATGAAATTGACAAAATGGTCACCACCACCGCTGAATTTTTTAACCTCTTTACCTTCTTTATCCCACGCTATGCCACGATAAAGACTTATCGAGCCGCCTTCACAATCCACAATCACGCCCACCCGTTCACCTCGAAACTCCGGCATTTCATTAGAGCCTTTGGCTTTTGAGAGGTTGTGAACCTCATAAAACAGTGGTGCCTTCGGAAAATCATAATAGATTATCTGGGTATTTGGGACATCACAGGCATCATTGAATACGAACCGGCCACCAATACTCATCACTCGGCGGGGAAGCATCTTCTCTCCCAGGCACCATCGAGCTACATCCACCTCGTGAACACCCTGATTGCACGATTCTCCGTCACCGGTGTTCCAGTCAAAGCTACAGTCATATTGGAGTTTGTTCCGATAGATTGGCACCTTTCTGGCGGGGCCACACCAAAGATCATAGTCAATGGAATCGGGAATTGGGAGCGGAGTGTCGCGCTTACCGCACGAAGAACGCTGCTTATTGGCAAAAGCCGTGATGTATTTGATTTCGCCAAGGTTTCCTTCCCGGATCCACTGGATTGCCTTAGCGATGGAACTCTGCGAGCGACGTTGGGTACCACACTGAACGATACGGTTGTACTTTCTAGCAGCGTTGACCATCTGCCTGCCTTCCCAGATATAATGCGTCAGCGGTTTCTCGACATAAACATGCTTGCCGGCCTGAGAAGCCCAGATTGTACTGAGACAATGCCAATAGTTCTGTGTCGCGTTGGCAACCACATCTATATCTTTGCGGTCGAGCAACTTGCGCATATCGACGTATTGGGCAACCTTGTGCCCATATTTCGATTCGATTATCTTGGCTGCCTCTGCCATACGCTGCCGGTCTGGGTCGCTCACAGCGACAATAGTTACACCTTTCTGCTTTTCGAAAGAGGGTATATGGGCCCCCACACCGCGACCGCCACAACCGACCAAGCCCACATTGATACTATCATTCGCCCCTCGCAGACGCGAATACGGCATCGCAGTAACAAGCCCCAGAGCAAAAGTACCTTTTACGAAATCCCTACGGGTAACACCTTTCATAATTTATTCCTCCTTTATTATAAGAGACCACATACCGTACTCAAAGCAACACCATCTGTCCTGCAATCAAACAAGATGTTCGTTTATGCCCCCATGCTATTTCTCTTCTAACGAATCCGATAGCAAATGGTTGGCAGAATGCATAGTCT
>CBDURK010000383.1:0-3177 GCA_965369645.1 uncultured bacterium
CAGTTTTTCAATCCGTGGAGAACATGTATTTACTATCAGGTGAACTACTCTTGCTCATATCAGTGTCAATGGGCGCTTTAAAACCAGCCAGTAATGGGCGCTTTAAAACCAGCCAAAAATTCTTCTTCTTATATACCAATTTCGTTTCATAATTCAAGACAATTTTCTCACCCTCGATTGCCGAAGGGGTGAGGCCTGTATCGCTCGGACCGGCGGCGCTGCGAGAATGGGCACAGCAAAAGCTCGTCGGAGCATCGCCGCCGCAAGCCGAGCGGGACAGGCCGGTCGGACGCGAATCTCACTTAGTTTTCTTGTCAGTACCTTCATTGGCATCCTTATTTTTTTTTGCTGTTGTTATTTCCGGCCCTGTCTTTGAGACGATAGCTTCGGCCTGTAATCGTGATAATCTCGGCATGGTGCAGGAACCTATCCAGGATCGCGGTGGCAGAGGGAACATCACCGAGCAGTTTGCCCCAATCTTCCAGCGGTCTGTTTGAAGTCATTATCGTTGCTTTTGTTTCGTACCGCCGCATGATTATTTCAAACAAATACTCGCCGGAGCGTTTGGGGAGCTGCTTGATTCCCATATCATCAATAATCAACAGATCGGGCTTGAGATATTTAGCCATCACGTTGTCCTGGTTGGCAAATGCTTCATCATGCAGGAAGTCCCGCACTGTATCGAAGATCGAACGATACCGAACAGTAAAGCCGCTCTTGATGGCTTGATAGCCAATTGCCTGAACCAGGTGACTTTTCCCTGTGCCTGGAGGACCTAAAAACAGGCAGTCGCTACATTCACGAATAAACCGACAACTTGCCAGATCGTATATCTGCTTCTTCTTGATCGATGTGTTAAACTGCCAATCAAAATCCTCAATGGTTTTCAGTTCTCTGAAAACAGCGGCTTTTATACGCCGCTGTATCTGACGCTCTTTGCGTACGAGCAGTTCATCTTGCAAGATCAGTTCAAGGAACTCTGCGTGAGTTAGACTGTTACCTGCCGCCTCCTGCAGACGGACATCCAGTGACTGGATCAAACCTGACAGTCGCAATGTTTTTAATGTTGTTTGTAATGACTGATTCATAACGTTTTACTCCTTCATAAAAAACTTTTCAATTTCCCAAAGGCACCTACCATAAAGATGCCTTTACTATATTCTCATAATCCGACATGTCCCGAATAATGGGATGTTCATCAATAAACTCTAACTGCTCTTGCTTACAGCCGCCTCTTTGGATTATTTGCCTGATTGTTCTAAGCCGAAAAGCATCGTGCGTAAGGGCTATTTCGCAGGCTTTGTCGATTGCTTCATAGTCATGATGATTGACAAGATTTAAAAATCCCACAAGTACACGAATTCCCGGAATACCTCGTGCCTTGAGCATAGCCTGTGCCCATTTGTCAGCATTGGTTCCTATCAGAGAAGCCCGCTGGAGCAGCCAGACAGTGCCTTTCTCGATCTTTGATCTTTTTTGCGAATGGATATGTTTTTGCTGTGTTTGAAATTGCCCCGGCTCGCCCTGAACATAAACAGCAATCTGTTCCATCCGACAATTGAATATCCGAACAAGATGGCCGTCCCAGCGTGCCCAGACTTGCCTGCCTGTATATTCTGGCGGGACAGAATAATAAGACTTCTGAACTTCGACATGACCATCACGATGAACAGAACGTTTGGCTTCGGCGAAGCATGGGAATCGGCCAGCGGGCAGTGGCAACAGGTTTGTCTTTTCATCTTCTCTGAACAGCTTGCCTACCTGTTTGCGAGTGGTACCATGAATACGAGTGTCAGCTATGCGTGCCTCCCAGTTGAGCAAATACTGATTCTGCTCGGCCAGGCTGGAGAACCTGCGGCCTTTTAATGCGTTGTCTTTTACATATCCTATACCTCTTTCAACTTTGCCTTTGTGACGAGGTGTATATGGCTTTGTAGGCAAAATAACAGTACCGTAATGTTCGCAAAACGATTGAATTTTGGGATGAATGTCAGGATCATACCAGTCAGCTTTTTTTACCGCAGCCTTGAGATTATCAATGACCAGAGTTTTGGGAACACCGCCGAAGTGCCAGAAGGCATTTTCCAGACAGTAGATGAAGTTATCAGTAGTCTGATGATAGATTGTTTCGCTATATGCTTTGCGAGAGAAACTCAAAACGACCCTAAAGACATGAGAACGCTTACGCTTGCTGTCAGGTTTGACAATAGGTGAGCCTGTACCGAAATCTACCTGTGCTTCCTCACCGGGCATACATTCCATTCGGCGAAACGGTATTGGCCTATCGTCTCTGAGACGATTGACAAATCTGCGAACGCTGTAATAGCTGCCGTCAAATCCATACTCGTCTCTGAGATCCTGGTAAATTCGCTGGCGGGATAATCCTTCTTCGAGTTTTTCTTCAATGATTTTACGGAAGGGTTCACACTGACTCGTTTGGCCGGCCTTTTGGTCAGATTGATTAACTGAGCCGGTGGACGCTTTGGCTGGTTTTGAATCCTCCGACCCGGTGGGCGCATTGGTGGCTGGTTTTGGGTTAGCTTGCCAGATTTTGACATGCCTGGCAACCGTTTCACGGTCGATTCCAAGCTCTCGGGCGATACGTCGATGAGACCAGCCACGCTCTTTTAATGCAGATATTGCGTTTACCATAGCCATTTTGAGTTGATTTGCCATAACAGTTCTCCTTAAATCCCGTCATTGTCGGGACTAGAGAGTGTTTATGCCAAATCTTCCTTTCCTCAAAGTGGCTGGTTTTGAACGCGCCCACAGTGGCTGGTTTTAAGCGCCCCTTGACAATTTGATGCTCCAAGAGATATTGCTACCGAAAGCTCCTCAGGACATTCTTCACTGTCCATATCGCGAAGATGGGGTCTTCTGCCTTTACATTTTGGAAGATTCCTTTTGCCTTGTTCGCCAAAAGCTTCAGACATTCTTCTCGCTGCCCCACAAGTGTCACACTTTACCAGAATATCGGCAGCTTCTCCAGAAGCACCGAGCTCGTATAATCTCAAAACCGCATTGCAATCTATTCGACCACTATGAACAAATTGAATCCAAGGAAAATCATCAAGATGTCCTTTTTTACAAGCCAGCAAAAAACGAGCCGGCACTGCTACAGGCAACTGTTTGATGGGACAGTGACTGAGCCAAGTAATGATATAAAGTTCTTTCCCG
>CBDURK010000384.1:0-3171 GCA_965369645.1 uncultured bacterium
TAAAAGAAAAAGCAAATATCTGCCGCATTAGCAACGAAATGTGCTTCGACGGCCCAATCGACGAAGCGCTCCGGGGTGCCGATGTGCTAATTGCGCTTTCAAAACCCGGGCCTGATTCCGTTAAAAGCCAGTGGATTTCAAAAATGGCAAAAGACTCCATCGTTTTCGTATGCGCCAATCCCGTACCAGAAATCTGGCCGTGGGAGGCAAAAAAAGCCGGCGCAAGGATTGTCGCAACCGGGCGCAGCGATTTCCCGAACCAGGTAAATAATTCCCTCGGTTTCCCCGGCATCTTCAGAGGAGTTCTTGATGTCAGAGCCAAAACAATAACCGATGAAATGTGTATTGCAGCAGCGATGGAACTGGCAAAAACCGCCGAAGACAAGGGACTGAGCGAAGACTACATAATCCCATCGATGGACGAATGGGAAGTGTTCCCACGCGAGGCCGCCGCGGTCGGTACCAAGGCTATCGAGCAGGGAATAGCTGAAAATATCCTGACTCGGGAAGAACTCTATAAAACAGCCGAATCAATCATAAAAAAGGCAAGGCAAGAAACTAAAATGCTGATGGAAGAGGGATTCATAGACGACCCAGACAAAAAATCTTAAACTTATTACTGTCAGCGGTATTGCGGCCGCGGTACTGCAGGAAGAAAGCTTAATACTTGCTTGAATGGTCCTCTCGCGGAAGGATTCATCGGTAAAAACAGTTGTTAAAGCAGGGCAAATAAAAAAACTTTGAGTTATTTGTTGTCATTTGTTGAATAATAATATACCTTATCGGATTCTAAAAATGGGTTGTGTATAACACAAAGCAATTGGTGGTATTGATATGGAATTGATAAAGAAAATCAAAGAATCTGAAACAAAGGCCAATGAAATTATCGAACAGGCCAAAGCTGAGGCTGTAAAACAGGCTGAAAAGGGTCGGGAGAATCGGCTCGCAGCCACAAACGAGGCCGCCCAGCAAAGGAAACAAGCTATCGATGCTTCCGTTGCCGAGGCACACTCGCAGGCAAGCGCCGAAGTTGAGCAGCTAAATGCACAGGCACAACAGCAGCGACAGCAATTGCGTGATAAAACCGGCAGTAAAATGGCCACAGCGGCCGCCAAAGTAATGGATTACTTAAGAGGCTAAATATGGCCATTGCCAAAATGGCGAAAATCATAATTGCCAGTCATCACACTCAGGCATCCGAGCTTCTGGAAGAACTGCAGCGTGGAGGCATTTGCCATATCCTCAATGCCGAAGAGGCAATTCTCAGCAGGGACTTCCCCGAGCTTAGCACCTCAGCAGAACGCCCAAGAGACCTCGAAACGCTCGTAAACAGGCTCGAAAAGAGCATTGCGTTTCTTAAAAATTACGCCACTGCACAAAAAGGTCTTGCCGGCATGTTATCACCGCGCACAGTCATCGACGAACAAGCATATAATAAGGTTGTTTCAGACTGCAAAATCTTAAAGACCATTGATAAATGCGAACATCTCGAAGCGTCAATGGAAAAAACAAAAGGTGAAATTGAACATCTCCAGTGCACCCTGGAGATGCTAAGGCCCTGGGCGCCTTTCAAAACCCCCGTGGAAGAAATCGGCCGGCTTCACAAGGCCGCCTGCTGGACCGGATTGATATCGAACCAGCAGCTTGAACTGATACGCGAAAAGCTAAGTGAATCCGGCGCCGCTATTCAGCAAATAGGAACCTACAACAGCAGGTCAGCCTGTCTTATCATCGCTCTAAAGGAAAATGCCGAGGCTATCCAGAAGCTGCTCCGCTCGGCCGAATTCGAGGCCATCAGCTTCGAACCTATGAGAGGCACTGTCGCCAAACTGATTGGCGAACACAGTGAAAAGCTCCAGCAGGCACAAAAACAATTGCAGACCCATGCCGAAAATGCCGCCAAACTATCGGAAAATCTACTCAATCTCGGTATTCTATACGACCATCACAAGAATCTGCTAAGCAGAGAGAAAACAAAGACCGATGCGCCGACAACCGAGCATACGGTTATAATTGAAGGCTGGGTTAAGAACCACAACTACAGCCGGCTCGAAAAGATAGTAAAGGCTTTTGACGCCTCAAGTTTACATAAAATCGAACCGGCCGAAGACGAAGATGTACCTGTGGAGATTGATAACAATAATGTTGTCAGGCCCTTCGAGTCTATTACAAGGCTTTACGGTATGCCGTTGCCTAATAATCTTGATCCAACAGTTTTCCTGGCACCGTTCTTTATGATATTCTTCGGTTTGTGTCTCACTGACGCCGGTTATGGTATCGTATTGGTTGCGATTCTCTGGTTTTTCCTGAAGAAAATACAGGGTGATGCAAAGTTTATGTGGATGCTGTTTATATGCTCGATTTTCACTATCGTTGCAGGCGCGCTGACAGGAGGCTGGTTTGGTGATGCGGTACAGGCTTTCATGCCGGAAAGTAGTGTAGATAATCTTCGAAAAAAGTTAATACTGTTTGACCCAATGAGTCAGCCTATGGTGTTCTTCGCCTTATCACTCGGCCTTGGCTATATACAGATTATGTTCGGCCTATGTATTGCTCTGTGGCATAATTTGCGAAGGAAAGATAAAATAGCCGCCCTGTGTGACCAGGTGACATGGCTTATTATGCTCAACTCGCTGATTCTCTTCGGATTAGCTAAAGGCCAAATCATACCAAAACAGCTCTCTGCTCTGTTCGGAACAACGGCGTTAATTCCGGCGATTACTATTCTGCTGTTCAGTGAGCGGGAAGGTGGATGGGGAAACAGAATTGGAATGGGAGTATTCAATCTGTTCTGTACCGTATTCTATCTCGGAGACGTCCTCAGCTACGTACGAATTATGGCCCTCGGTATGGTAACAGGCGGCTTCGGAATGGCCGTTAATATCAGCGTTAAGCTCTTAGCTGATCTGCCTGTGCCATATTTAGGATGGATATTAGGTGCGCTGGTCTTCGTTGGCGGACATTTGCTGAATATCGCACTGTCCGTCCTCGGTTCCTTCGTACACAGCATGAGACTTCAGTTTGTGGAATTTTTCCCGAAATTTTTCGAAGGCGGCGGTAAACAGTTTGTGCCTCTGAGTAAAGAGTATAAGCACATATACGTCGAAAAAGTCAAAATATAGGTTGTTATATAAGAAAGAGAGGTTCAGTAATGGAATATGGGATGGCGTT
>CBDURK010000385.1:0-3165 GCA_965369645.1 uncultured bacterium
GCAAGAGATAAAGCAAACTATAAAAGCGAGCGGATTTACTGTCCCTTCGACCATCTTGCAGGAAAAAACAACAAATATATTTTTGCGGTCGGATACCAACGAAATTAAAACCGCTCTTAAAATGCCAGGTGCCGAGGCTGTAGATGTCTTCGCGGAATTGCGTCGGCGAAAAGATGTTTTTTAGAGCATCCCTATAGTCATAAGAAATGAATGTAGAAAGTAGTGCGAATGAATCCTAAAAAGAAAAGCACAATCCTTATTACCTGCTCGACGGGGCTGGTTGATTATGTCCGGCGGGAGGTCGAGGATTTAGGCTACCAGAGCGGCGATTCTCATAAAACAGGGCTTGAGGTGGAAGGTGACCATTATGACACAATGCGGCTCAATCTATATTTACGCACGGCGCATAATGTTCTTTTCCTGCTGAAACAGTTCAAGTGTAAGGGCCCCGAAGAACTTTATCGCAATGTAAAGGACCTGTCCTGGGAGGACATAATTTCTCCGCAGGAATATGTTAGTGTGGTCGGCAGAGTTAATACTGCATTCGTAGGTAATTCCATGTACGCTAATTTAAAGGTCAAGGATGCTATTGTTGATCGCGTAGCCGGCAAAACAGGCTCCCGTCCCGACTCGGGTAAGGATAAGAACAATGTGGTAGTGCAGTTTTATTGGAAAGACGACCACTGCTGGCTTTACCTGAACACTTCCGGTGAGAAACTTTCGGACCGCAGCTATCGCAAGATACCCCACAAAGCTCCGCTGCGCGAGTCTTTAGCTGCCGCGATAATCACCGCGACCGGTTACGACGGCAGTGAGCCCCTGATTTGCCCGATGTGCGGAAGCGGGACGCTGGCGATAGAAGCTGCGCTTATAGCGAGCAGGCGGCCTCCCGGACTGCTGCGAAGCAACTACGGTTTTATGCATGTGAAGTACTTCGACGAGCCCAGATGGCGGCAGATGCGCAGTGAGGCACTGAAGATAAGCAAAATGCGCGGCGGCAAAGCGGATTTCAAACCGGCGAGGATTATCGCTACGGACATCGATGCAGAGGCGGTGGAGGCCGCCCGTAAAAACGCTATGACGGCAGGAGTGTCACACTTGATCGATTTTGATGTTTGTGACTTTGCCGACACTGTCATACCGCCGGGGGCCGGGGCCATCGTTATGAATCCTGAATATGGCTTGCGGCTGGGTGAAATAGAGAAATTGCAGAAAACTTATAATCGCATCGGCGATTTCTTCAAACAGAAATGCTCCGGTTATACCGGTTATATTTTCACGGGTAATCCGGCTCTTGCTAAAAAAGTCGGACTGCGCACCAGCAGACGATTTGAATTTTTTAATGCCAATATCGAATGCCGGCTGCTTAAGTACGAACTTTACTCGGGAACGAAGAAAAAGACTTAACGCCTGGGCATGTGATGTATTTGTTTATCTTTGCTCGCTATTATGTATTCGGGTCGATATAATGAGTTTTGCTTAAACAATATTAAAATGAAAAGTGGACTCGGAGCCGGTTCTAATTTGACAACCGGCCATATCCTTATTGCTTGTCCCGGGTAAAGCTGATGGAACGAAAGACAAAGAAAAATGAAGTTTACAGACCTTGACTTAAAACCGCTAATCATTGCCGGACTAAGAGACATACAGTACGTCGATCTGACGCCCGTCCAGGAAAAAACCTTTCCGCATATCCTGGCAGGAAGGGACATTATCGCCCGTGCTGAAACAGGCTCCGGAAAAACAGCCGCATGTGCCATCCCCCTCGTCCAGATGGTTGACACCTCCATTAAAGCTGTCCAGGCCCTGATTGTCGTCCCTACTCGCGAGTTGGCATTGCAATACGTCAGAGAAATCGCCGAAATCGCCAGGCGGACAAACATCAAACCTTATGCCGTCTATGGAGGCTTTTCCATCCACATCCAAAAAGCAAAGCTGAATCATGGAGTCGATATCCTCGTCGCCACACCCGGAAGGCTCATTGACTTACTCCGCAACAGCACGCTCAGCCTGTCAAACGTTAGAACCTTCGTACTCGACGAAGCAGATAATATGCTCAATATGGGATTCATCTCAGACGTCGAATTCATCATCTCCTGTCTCATACACGAGCACCAGACCCTTATGTTTTCCGCAACCATGCCCCAGGAGATTGAAAAGCTGGCTAATAGATATCTCAAAAACCCCCTCACCATCTCCCTGAACAAGGGCCAGAAAGCACCCCAGAATCTCCAGCATCACTTCCTGCAGATTAACAGCAAGAACCGACGCGAATCTTTGCTTAACTACTTAGACGAGGCCAAGCCAAAACAGGCCATAATCTTTTGTAATTCAAGACGTAACGCTGAACAACTCCACGGCCATCTCAAAAAGAAACTTACCTCCACCGAAATCATCCACGGAGGACTCGAACAGTCCAAACGGACGTCACTGTTCAACCGGTTTCGCAGAATGGAAATCAAAATAATGGTTGCCACGGATCTCGCCAGCCGCGGACTGGACTTCACCCATGCAACCCACGTCATCAACTACGACTTTCCCGCCGACACCGACGACTATACTCATCGCACCGGCAGAACGGCAAGGATGGGCCGAAAGGGCATCGCTATGACACTCTTCACGCAAAAGGACCTGCAAAAATTAAAGACCGTAATCAACACCAATAAGATCAAGCCCGTTTGGCAGGGCAAGGAACCCGACCTCAAACATATATCCCATCGGCGTAAATCGAGCAGACGCCCTTCACGCAATTTCCGGCCTCGAAGAAGAAAATAAGTCCGTTTGATTTTAGCAATTACAATTCCAAAAACTTACTATAACTCAGATTCGATTTTCAGCAGCGAGAATGCACGCCTACGCAAAATCAAAATATTTTTCTCTTGACGGACAGGTGGATAATTTGGTATAGATAGTATTAGTGAAGTATGTGCCCGTGCAGTCTGGTATATATAGATTTTGGTCTTTCTGCCGGCATAATTCCTGTAGGTTTTCAATATGAGGAGGAGTTAGTGCATAGAGCACGGAGTTGCAGCGGCAGCTTTGTGCTTTGCAGCTAAAATTTTTACATTTCAACAACACATCTATATTTTTTAAGGAGAGTTATTATGTGTAGAAAATTGATGTATCTGGCTTCTTTTGTTGTGGTGTTAAGCATAGTTAGCAGCG
>CBDURK010000386.1:0-3162 GCA_965369645.1 uncultured bacterium
AAACATTTGTCATAATCTGCCTCCATATCCTGAGTTGTGTTAATATTGCGAGCCCTCCCGGCAATAAGAATCCCTTGCCTTTATTAAAACGAGCAAAGGTTATTAGGTTACTTTTCTGTATAATACCTCCAAATGTTATAGAATATTTGATACTTGCAAGGCAAGGAAAATCTTTTGCCGTTCCGGCCGAAATCTATTATGATTATGCTAAATCTATCAATCAATTTTGAGATAGAAGTGAAATTACGGAAAAGTTTATTTGAGAGAGAAGCTCGATGAGTAAGAAACCCGAGGTTTGCATTATTGGCGGCGGGATGATAACGCAGGTGCAGATTCTGCCTTCGGTCTATCAGCTTGGGCGTCTCGGTCTTGTTGGCGAGGTTAGTGTGTGCGCATTGAACAGCGCTCCGCTGAGAGTGCTGGAACAGGACAAGGCGCTCAAGGAAGCATTTCCTTCGCACAGCTTCAAGGCGTACCCTTCGACGGATACGGAGCCGCAGCAGAACTTCCCTGATTTATTCAAAGAAGTAATTGAGAAGATGCCCAAAGGGAGCATTGTAATCGTTGCGGTGCCGGACCAACTGCATTATCCGGTTATTCAAGCGGCCCTTGCCGCTGATCAGCACATTGTCTGCGTAAAGCCGTTAGTGTTAAAATATTCACAGGCCGTGGAAATCGAAAGTATCGCCTACGAGAAAGGTCTTATCGCAGCAATCGAGTATCATAAGCGGCTCGATGACAGGGCGTTGATGGCCCGGCGGCTTTATAGAGAAGGCAGGTTCGGGGAATTTCGTATCGGCCATGCGGAAATGAACGAGCCCTACTACTATCGAGATTCGAATTTCCAGAACTGGTTCACCGTAGAAAATTCCGATATGTTTACTTATGTCGGCTGCCACTACGTTGACCAGGTGCATTTTATCACGGGGCTGCTGCCTAAAATGGTATCCGTATATGGGATAAAAGATACATACCCAAACGGCAAAAAAGGTTATCTGTGGACCGATGCCCGTGTCATCTGGGAAAACGATGCGTGCCTGCACGTTACAAACATCATGGGTTATCCCGACGAAGGACCGGGCGGTAATTTTCAGGGCCTGCGTATGTACAGCCGGGGTGAGGATAAAAGCGGTATGCTCGTGCATAATGACCAGTATCGCGGTATCGAACACTGTTATATTAATAAGGGCAGCGAACCCGGCGACACATACTACAGTGAGCCGAGTCCGGATTATTTTAAGTATATCGAGCTTGGCGGTGAAGGGCTGACTCCGGTAGGATACGGGTATCGTTCGATAGAATTTATTATAAAAAATATCTGCAAGTGTATTGAGGTCTCCGACGAGTCCGACAGCAATGAGTCTTTGGCCCGCCGGCAGAAGTTGATTAAACAATTCGATAGTGAAGGTATAATGGCGACGCCCGCGAACAGTTCGTACAATGAGCTTGTGACTGAGGCGGCACGTCTATCTATTCTAAATGACGGCAGAAGGGTTAAAATAACATACGGCGAAAATGGGGGCGTCGATTTTTACAGATAGAAAGAAAACAAAACCAATATGGCAAAAGAATTTCCACTTGTTTCAATTAAATTAGAGCCTGTATCAACAAAGTTTCGCAAACTTTCCGGATCTATTCCGAATGACGAGACAATAAAACAGATCGAAGAGCTTCGTGAGGCAGAGCCACAAAGCATGCGAGGTCAGCCGCCGGTAATCTGGGACCGCGCCGAAGGGGTAAATGTTTACGATGCCTACGGTAATATGTGGCTTGATTTTTCATCCGGTGTACTTGTTGCCAATGCCGGCCATGGCGCGAAAAAAATCGCCGATGCAATTATCAGCCAGGCTTCCAAACCACTGCTGACCACATACTGCTTTGCCAACCAGCCAAGGATTAAGCTTACACAAAAGTTAGTTTCACTTGCACCGGAAGGCTTAAATAAGGTTTTCATACTCAGTACCGGTGCAGAATCCACAGAGTGCGCCCTGAAGCTAATGCGCACATACGGACGGAAGACCGGCACAAACGAAAAGAGCATCATTGTGTCATTTGAAAATGCCTTTCACGGCAGGACACTCGGCGCGCAGCAGATGGGAGGTTCGAGTGACGGCAAAGCGTGGATAAAAAATCTCGATCCTGAGATAGTTCATGTGCCGTTCCCCGATGGATTTCGCTGTGAAGACACGAGCTTTGAGCTATTCGAGAGTACCCTTGCGCAGCTTGGGATTGAGCCGGACAACGTGGCGGGAGTAATATGTGAAACGTATCAGGGAGTAGGGCCTAACTTCATGCCCAAACAATACGCAAAGGACCTTAGAAAATGGTGCAGCAGGCATGGCGCTTTGCTATGTTTCGATGAGGTCCAGGCAGGTTTCGGCAGATGCGGGACTATGTGGGGCTTTGAGCTGTACGATGTTGTTCCCGATTTGTTCTGTATAGGCAAAGGAGTCAGCAGCTCATTGCCAATCAGCGGAGTAATCGGCACTGAAGAAGTGATGGATTTGTTCGGGCCTAACGAGATGACCAGCACTCACTCGGGCAACCCAATTTGTTGTGCGGCTGCTTTGGCGAGTATAGAAGTTATCGAACAGGAAAAGTTAGTTGAGAACGCGGCAAAGGCCGGATTGGTCCTGCAGAAAAATCTGCAACAGATAAAGAGCGAGTTTTCCGACGTTATAGGTTTTGCGCCGGGTGCGGGTCTTGTAGCCGGACTGCTGATGGTCAAAAAGAGCGGTAAAGAGCCGGACTATGAACTGGCCTGGAATGTGGTGAATCTTTGCTTCCAAAAGGGCTTGTTGATGTTTGCGCCTGTGGGTGTGGGCGGGGGCTGCGTTAAGATAGCGCCGCCATTGTGCATTAGTGAAGAGGCGGTCGTGGAAGGCTGCGAGGTAATTCGCGAGGCTGTAAAAGAGGCGCTTTAAACAATCCGGATAACAGACCGATTAAATCAGACATCCATCGTACATAAACCACCTACAGGAGTAATAATCTCCGCACTCGGAGGCAGATTGCGCGGACGGTAGAATTGCCGGGCCATATTTTCGATGAGCTGGGGGGCATGTTTATCCTCGACAACGGCCACAATGCTGCCACCCATCCCGGCACCGACAAGACCGGCACCCAAACATCCGGGAGTCGCCAGGGCAATATCAACGAGCA
>CBDURK010000387.1:0-3159 GCA_965369645.1 uncultured bacterium
AATTGAGGAAATGCCTATACGAATACAAGGAATATCCACCTTTTGACAAGGTTGTCCTACTTTTCCTTCACTCGGTTCGGATGGTGAGTGCGAGAAATAAGGAGAAACGGCTATTTTCATCAAGATACGTTAAATTAGGCAAAATAAGAGCGGTTTTCAGTCTTTCATTACATGACCCGAACTTATCTGCTGCTTCAAAGTAATCCCCCGACGATCCAATCTAAAATATAGCGGATTCAACTCATAAGTGCAACTGAGTCGCTTGGCCGTTGGCGGGGTATATTTATTTGCCGTCGTCACCGTATTGCTCCAAAACGGTGATCTCACCGGTGTTGTCATCGACCTCCACCCGCGCCTTGGAACCGTCGCCTACATACCAACTCTGGCCTTCTTCGGTGATATACATATTGTAGCCGTCGCCCATGGGTATTGGCTGGGGTCCTCCGGACTTGCCGCCGCCGACATCGATAACGGCTATCTCGCCGGTGGCCTCATCGATCTGCACCTGCATCTTGATGGTCTTGCCGTCGGGCCCTTTACTGACATACCAAAGCTCGCCCTCTCCGGTGATATAGAGATTCTCGTTGTCGCCCATGGATATTTTTTGGAGGCCTTTCGAGCCTTTGGCCTTGGCCGCTTTGGCCTCGGAGTAATCTTCTAAAGGTACTTCCTCAGCCGAATCCAATACGTCGGCGTACTGCGCATCAGGTTCGGTAACGATCGCGTCTAATTCGGCAAGAAGACGGTCATGTTCGGTCTCTACGAGAACGGAGCTTTCGACGGTCCTGGTCTGGTTGTCGCTGAAGTGGATATGACGGATACCGAGAGACACGACGGTTACTAAGGCCGGAATAAATGCCCCAATTATAAGTTGTTTGGTTATTGGCTTCATGTTTTACTCCATCCGGCATTCTATATCATTGCCCAGCCACGCCGCCAGCTTTTTTTCTGAACTTAACCATCCTGACTTCCGCGTCCTCTTTACTTATGTTAGCTTTCTTTGCGTTTGCCTCCTTTATGTTCACTTAGGTCTTTACGATCATCTTTACTACTGTTCATTCTGGTAAATAGGCTCTCTTCAATCCCAATAATAAATAATCAGTCGAAAAGTGGTTGCTTGGATTTGCCATAATGCTGTCCCGATGTCCTATTGCCGTGATAGTTGTAGGGGCGGTTCGTGAACCGCCCTTTGGATTTTTTGTTGTATGGCCTTCTTCTTTTGTCAGCTTCATTGCAAGCCATAGTGCGAAGGCCGAAACTGTTGGTTGAGCCGGAAAGTAAAAATAATACAAAGGGGATGTAACGTTACGATACAGCCCCTTGTATTAGATTGCATGTTAAAAAATTACCTCCATTTCATTAAAGCGCTATTCAATGACTCCTCAATCCTCCACTGCGGTTTATGGAAATATATTAATCCATGCCCGGGCAGCATAATATCCATATCAACCTTAGCAAACCTGCGAAGCGATTCTGTATAAACTTCTTTATTGAAATCGATAGATCCACTCCACCCGAAATCTCCGCCTAACAATGTGCCTATAATATCACCACTTACAACAAGATGCCTATCCTCATGCACAAATGAATAAGCAGTGCAGCCCATGGTGTGACCTGGGAAATGCATCACCTCAATTTTTACACCTAAAATATCGAGAATATCACCATCAGAAACAATCTGATCGACATTGACCGGCTTAAATTCTTTGTGATAAAGAAAACCACAGCAACGTTCATCTCCGGTTGATACTGCATTTGCAGTTTCGGCAATGGCGATAATTTTTACTCCGCGTTCCTTTAAAATGTACGCGCCTCCTGCATGATCGAGATGTGGATGGGTGAGAAAGCAATAACGAATATCATCAGGAGAAAGATCCCAATACTTCATGTTAACGAATATTTGCTCCATGGTATCACCACAACCGCAGTCGAACATGATAAGCCCTTCGGTTGTTTTCAGGATATAAGAATTTCCATCGTTCCATAATGCACCCTGTAAGTCGAAAGTCATTCCGTTTAAATCGCCGCCTACCTGGTACAGATTTTTTAGTATTTGCAGCCCGGCCGCAAACTTGACACTTTGTTCTTTTCCATTTTGTGGTTTAAAAGTTACCCTTTTGGTAATTGCTGCCGTTTTGCCCTCAATAGTGGCTCTCTTCGCAGGCTCGACACAACCAAGCGCAATGACCGCAATAAATCCAGCGATTATTAACCTAATTCTGTAATGATTAAACCACTTCATTTTACACATTCCTTTCTGCTTAATAATTATTTATCATCGCCACAGGTGGACTTTTCCAACACCATCAGGGGCTTTTTCAACAAAACGCACTATTCGCAATAGATAATAAAGAATTCTATCAGTTCCTCCGGCATATTTGCAAGCCGCATTTTTGGTCAAACAAACATAAAGAATAAAAAGACATCACCTCCTTTTCAAGCTTTAACACCCTGACATACTTATTCTACAATTACACCCACGATAAAGACGGCACACAGTACTACCGACTTATTGTAAATCAAAGCTGCAAGTGGGGCAAGCGCCGGCGAATTGCCAGTTGTGTAGAGCGTATTGTTAAACAAAATCCTCTTCCTGTCTCAAGTAGTATTCAAGACCTCTAACAAGATTGGTGCTTCTCTCAGCAGTCATACGTGCGGGGACCTCATGATAAATATCTGTAATATCACCCATTTTATCTCGAATCCATTCACACAATTCGCGTGCTTTGAGCCGATCACCTTGCTTGATTCCCAACCTCTTACACCATCGTTGATCAATTAAAAGGTTCCACTTACTTTTCGATGATGGTGCTAAAGGGCGGTAGGAGGTATCAATTGTATCGTCACAAAAGCCGGCAGCATTGTGGGCACATGGTTTGCAAATATCATCTATACCTAATTCTATCTTCAAATAAACTTCTCGGTTACTATCAATTGTTTCTGAAACGGTATGAACAGCATGCCCGTAGGGATGAGGCTTAAATATCCTGTTACCAGTACCAAATGAGGTAATAATATCCACAAAATGGTGTGGCTTTATTGAGATAGTTGACTGCATTTTGTTCCTTTCATCCATTGTCTAACAACCGCCATAATAAAATAGTATGCGGCTCGATTCCAGTCCAATTGTTACTCACTACTTAGGAAATCCGGATTTTA
>CBDURK010000388.1:0-3154 GCA_965369645.1 uncultured bacterium
TGCAAGTTTTTACCCACGCCACAGAGCCGGTCGGGATGATTCAAATTGACTCATCCGGACCAATCAAGCTCAAGCTGATGGCCCCGCCTGTTGCTGGCAAAATTACAGAAGAGGCCGGGCCCGGCAAAATAAGCGCAGGCGACCTTGCCAGCCTCAGATATAACGCTCCCCTCGAATCCAGCGGTGACAACTGGACAGGATATCTGCAGGAAGGATGGGGCGGATTCAAGTTTGCCGTGGCCATCGCCTGGCGGAAATCAGGGAACAAATGGTTGGGCGTCTGGTCCATTACAACCTCAAAAGAATCAAATAATCCTCTGCGACAGGCTCGTGAAAACTGCCAAAAAGCTCTCCGTACCGGATTTACCAAATCACTTAATACGCATCGTAAATGGTGGGACTCATTCTGGAATAAATCTTCTCTCAGCGTCCCCAATGCCGTCATTGAAAGGCAGTGGTATCTTGAAATGTACAAGTTCGGCGCTGCAACCCGATCTGACACCCCCCCAATCACCCTTCAGGGCCCATGGACTGCCGACAACGGAAAGATTCCACCATGGAAAGGTGACTATCACCACGACCTGAACACCGAGTTGAGCTACTGGCCCGCGTATAGCGGTAATCAGCTTGAAGGGGAACTCGGATATATCAACTGGCTGTGGGATACACGAAAAACAGCAAAGGCATGGACAAAAAGGTTCTTTAATTTGCCCGGCCTGAATGTCCCAATGACGGCCGACCTGAACCAGGAACAGATTGGAGGCTGGCACCAGTACACGCATTCGGCAACTACTGCCGCCTGGCTGGCTCACCATTTTTACCTGCACTGGCGATACAGTATGGACAGGCAATTTCTGAAAGAACGAGCTTATCCATGGCTCAGAGATACATCTGTCTTTCTTGAGGCGGTTACTGAGATGGGCCCCGACGGAAAGCGTACTCTTCCTTTAAGCTCTTCGCCTGAGATTAACGATAACCGCCTCGAGGCATGGTTCCCGACGATTACAAATTACGACATCGCCCTGATAAGATGGGCATTTGAAACAACAGCCGAACTTGCGGATGAATTGGGTAAAAGTAAACAAGCAAAACATTGGCGTAAGGTCCTTTCTGAAATGCCGGATTTAGTAATTGATCCCAAAACTAAAAAGATGTTCGTCGCAAAAAATTATCCGTTGAAAGACTCGCATCGTCACTTTTCTCATCTGATGGCCATCCATCCGCTGGGAATGATTCGCTGGGAAAACGGCCCGCAGGACCAGGCCATTATAAGAGCCTCTATGGCCGACCTCGAACAAAAAGGAACGAGTCAGTGGTGCGGATATAGTTTTAGCTGGCTGGCGAACATGGCCGCCAGGGCGCGTGACGGCAAGAAGGCTGAAAAAGCACTGGAGATATTCTCCACGGCCTTTTGCCTGCGAAGCAGTTTTCACTGTAACGGAGATCAGTCCGACAAAGGATACTCAAATGCCCATTACCGTCCCTTTACGCTGGAAGGAAATTTTGCCTCCGCCGCCGGCCTGCAAGAGATGCTTTTGCAAAGTTACAGCGGAACTATCATAGTTTTTCCCGCCATCCCTGCCGCCTGGAAAGATGTTTCTTTCACCACTCTCAGGGCAGAAGGAGCTTTTCTTATCTCCGCCGAACGTAGCGATGGACTCACACGCCACGTCAAAATCCAGGCCGAAAAAGAGGGCCTCTGCCGCATCGAGAACCCGTTCCCAGGCTCCGGTTTCAAAGTCGAAGGCATCCCAAAGAAAATGGTACAACAAAAGGGCCATGAACTTCATATAAAAATGTCACCCGGCAGGCAGATTATGCTTGTTCGGACAGATTAGAGATAATGCAGCCATTCACTCTATTAATCAAGCCATCCGGTTCGAACTGCAATATTGATTGCAGATACTGTTTCTATAAGGATAGAGCCTCGGAGTTTGGCCAAGGCAAACAGCGCATGAGCGATGAAGTGCTCACCAAACTCGTAAAAGATTACATGACATTAGGTTTTCCCGTCGTAGGCTTTGCCTGGCAGGGAGGCGAGCCTACTTTGATGGGAGTGGATTTTTTTCAAAGGGCTGTGGAACTACAAAAAAAGTATGGCAGCCCCGGCCAGGAAGTAAGCAATACCCTCCAAACCAACGGCGTTTTACTCGACGACAACTGGTGCAGGTTTTTACACGAAAACAAGTTCCTTCTCGGAATAAGCATCGATGGACCGAAAGAATTTCACGACCAATACCGCCTCGACCATTCCGCCTTGGGTACTTTTGACAGGGTAATCAAAGGCATCCAAAACTGCAAAAAACATCAGGTCGAATTCAGTGCCCTTGTTTTGCTCAATAATAAAAACGTAGAGCATCCGGATATTTTGTTCAATTTCCTAATCGAAAACGAGTTGACTTATTTGCAGTTTATACCCTGTTTTGAAACGGATCCCGCGACGAACAAAATTGCGGATTTTTCAATCACCCCGAAGCAGTACGGCGATTTCCTGTGCAGCCTCTTTGACCTCTGGTACGAGTACGGCCCGGAAAAGCTGAACATCCGCGAGTTTGACTCGTTGGTAACATATTACATATTAGGCAAACATACCATTTGTGCATACAGTAAGCAATGCGCCGGCTTCGTTATTATCGAACACACCGGCGATGCCTTTTGCTGCGAGTTTTTTGTCGAGCCTAAGTGGCGACTGGGCAACATCATGGAAACGCCGCTGGATAAACTCGCCGCAAGCAGTATTAAACGCACCTTCGCCCGCGATAAGCAAAATCTTTCTAATAAATGCCTTCTCTGTAGCCATCTCGATATATGCCGCGGCGGATGTATGAAGGATAGAGCTCGACAAAATACCGACAACACCGGCCAAAATTATTTCTGCGATAGTTACAAACAATTCTTCGACCACGCAATCCCGAGATTTATGCAGTTAGCTGCCGCCATAGAAAACGGTTCCGCCGCCAGACACACACGCTCCGCTGACAAAATAAGACTCCGAATCCAAAAGTAACCGCCAAAATCCCCCTGCCGTACGCTGATAATAAAATAATAGCAGCCTGAACTAATTTGTGATATATTAAATTACTGATTCGCTTCTAACGAGGAGAAAAAATATGAATATGCCTAATTACAAACGTCGGGATTTTCTAAAAGCCAT
>CBDURK010000389.1:0-3146 GCA_965369645.1 uncultured bacterium
ATATAGGTTGTTATATAAGAAAGAGAGGTTCAGTAATGGAATATGGGATGGCGTTAGCTATTGGCGGTGCTGCAGCGGCGGCTTTCCTTTCAGGAGCCGGCTCATCCATAGGTCTGGGAATTGCAGGAAGGACCGCGGCCGGAGTACTCAGTGAGAAACCTGAAAGATACGGTTCACTTACCCTCATGGTGGTGTTGCCGAGTACACAGGGTGTGTATGGTTTTATTATCGCTTTAATGGTAATGGTTAAGTTGGAGATGTTCGGCGGCGGACTTGCCGAGCCTTTGACTGTTCAGCAGGGACTTGCGATTCTGGCTGCATGCCTGCCCGTGGGTGTCAGTGGATTATTCAGTGCCATTCACCAGGGAAAGACTTCCGCAGGTGGTATCCTTATGGCCGCAAAGAAGCCTGAAATGGCAGTGAAAGCCGGTGTTCTCTATTCAGCCATGGTTGAGCTGTATGCGATTCTTGGTTTTCTTATTTCGCTGCTGATTATTCTTATGGGTATCAATCTTTCTACGGCAGCTTAAGCTGCTTTATAAACTATTTTTCTATAGGTATGGCAAATGGAAGCTGAACAGGTAGTAGAAAAGATATTAGCTGACGCCCGCGCCGAGGCTGATAAGATTAAAAAGCAGGCAGATGACAAGGAAGCAGGCGAGCAGGACAAACTTTCCGGACAACTGGATGAATATAAAAAGCAGACAGGAATACTTGCTCAACAAGCCGGAAAAGACGAAAAATCGCATATCCTTGCAGCGGCCAGAATGAATATCGCCAAAGAATTTCTCGCCGAGAAAAGGAAAATACTCGACGAGGTCTTCGAACAGGCACACCAGCAGTTGCAGAATTTGCCGGACGGGGAATATCACGCACTGATTAAAAAACTCCTGCTCGAAGCAGTAGAGACCGGCGATGAAGAGGTCGTAGTCGATACGAACGAAGGGCGCATCGACCATGAGTTTATAAAGCAGATAAACCGTGAGTTAGGCCCGGGCTTTCAAGGCAATCTAAAGTTGTCAAACGAAAGGCTGAACCTCGGGGCCGGTTTTATCCTGACAAGAGGCAAAATTAAAACAAACGTCTCTATCGAGGTACTTCTGGATCAGGCACGCAAGGAGTTGGAGATTCAATTAGCAAAAGAACTGTTTGAGAATTAAATTATAAATGTCTGAAATTGCCGAACAAGCCGTTCTCGATTTTTCCACGTATCCGCCAGTTGGTTCTGACGACTGGCAATACGCCTTCCAGGCGGCTCAGGTGCGCACACTCGAAATCCAGATGCTGTCCAGGGCCGTTTTGCTCGATATGACCAACGCTCAGAACTTCGAGCAAGCTGCTGATTTGCTCAGTGGAACAGAATACGCCCTGCCGCAGGGAGCGAAGGACATTGCACAGGCCGAGACAGTCCTCCAACAGCGAAGGAAGGCAGTACGCGAGCTGTTCTCGGATTTAATGCTGGATGAGTCGATTGTGCAACTGTTCAAAGCCAGGGATGATTTTGCGAACCTCCGGCTGGCCCTCAGACGTTCATTGACGGAAAAACCCATTGGCACTGATTACAGCCCGGACGGCAACATTCCACCGGAGCAATTGGAGCAGCTTTTTGGAGAGCAGGGTGAATTCAGCAGCCAGGCATCCACCGAATATATCCAACAGGCGGTTGATCAGGCGATTCTGGCCTACTACCAGGACAAAGATATTCGCCAGATTGATTACCAAATCGACAGCTTCCAGGCCGGGTATAACTTAAAGACTGCCTGCCGGTTAAACAGTGTTTTTCTGCTCAGCTTGTTCAGGACACAGATTGACCTTACAAATATCCGCACGATGTTCAGGCTCAAATTCACCGAATCTGAAGAGCGTAAAGTTTTTCTTACAGGTGGATTCGTCGAAGCCGAACGGTTCAGGAACAGCCTGGAACACGGTTACGAAGCGCTGGGGCAGTTCTTTTTTGCTACGCCCTATCATCGAATTGTTGAAGTAGGTGCAAACTATTTAGCGTCTAATAAATCTTTTCTGAGAGTTGAGCAGCAGTGCGAGGAGTATTTGACAGGATTCTTGAAATCATCCTTTGTAATTACCGCCGGCCCTCAACCGGTTATCGCTTTTTTGCTGTTGAAGGAAAATGAAATCCGTACTGTCAGACTCATTTTGACGGCTAAGAAAAACTGCCTCGACACGAAACTTATCCTGGATCGCATTGGCAAATGAAATCGATAAAATTAATATCTCTGGTTTTGGTTTTTATGTTTATCGCAGTTGGATGCGAACAAACCCAAACTCGGCCCGCCCAATCCGATGGACTCGTGGTCATTGATAGTATAGCCAAACGTTCGGCACCCACCAAATCAATTCATCAGGCTGCGACAAACGGTGATTTTGTCGAGGTCCAGTTACATCTCTTAAAAGGTGTTAACGTCGAAGCAAGAGATGCGTACGGCCGGTCACCTTTGCACCTCGCGGCGGAAAAAGGCCATAAATATATTGCTGAGTTGCTTATTGCAAACGGCGCCGACGTAGATGCGACGGATTTATACGGCCACACTCCCCTGCTCAATGTTGTCGTTTCGGGCCACATGCCTGTAGCCGAGTTGCTGATCGACAAAGGAGCTGATGTTAATACGAAAAGCCAGAACGACACGCCCGCCCTGCACTACGCAATCTCATCAGGTCTTAAGGATATGGCAGGACTGCTAATCGCCAATGGCGCTGTTATCAGCTCAACGGACAAGACGGGCCGGACAGCTATACATGTCGCCGTTGAGAAGGGCCATAAAGACATCGTTGAATTCCTTCTAAATAAAGGCTCTGACATCAACGCACAAGACGAACATGGATGGCAGCCGCTGTACTTTGCATTGGTTCATGGCCACAGCAATGTCGCCGAGCTGCTTATTGATAAAGGTGCGGATATAAACGCAAAGGATGAGTACGGCCAGACGCCACTCCACCTCGCCGCCGCTCATGGCCACCTGAATATCGCCGAAATAGTCTTAAACAGGGGTGCTGATATCAATGCTCAAACCAGCAACGGCCAAACTCCTCTGAAATGGGCAAAAGAACAGGGTGATAATAAAATAATCGAGCTCTTACGAAAGCACGGAGCTAAAGAATGATAAACACAGGAAGCGAAGCACGAGATA
>CBDURK010000390.1:0-3136 GCA_965369645.1 uncultured bacterium
TACTCATAGATTGACAGAGCCGAACAAGCCGCACAACAGCTTGTATCTTATCAATCCTAAAGGAAAAATTGTTAATCGTTACGACAAAAGATTCTGCACCCCCGGCGATTTGCGACGATTGACTCCGGGCAACAGGTTTGTGAACTTTACCATCAAGGGTGTTAAATGCTCACTGCTTATATGCTTTGATTTGCGATTTCCAGAACTTTATCGCCCGCTTTACACCGAAGGTGTAAAGTGTATTTTTCAGTCGTTTTACAACGCCCGCCAACAGGGCCCGAGCGTGCATACGCACATTATGCGGCAGACGATGCAGTGCCGGGCAGCGACTAATTATTTCTGGATAAGCTGTGCAAATTCGAGCGGTTATTAGTCCCCCTATCCATCTTGTTTTATCCGGCCGGACGGTAAAATAGAGCAACAGCTAAGAATGAATCGACCCGATATGATGGTTAATTCGGTTGATTTGAAAATGAAATTCTATGACCCGATGGTCGGTTTCAGGGATATGGTTCTTGCCGGAGCCCTCGACAACGGCAAAAAACCTGTCTCAGACCGGCGATCAAAAAACACAACAAGCCTTTAATCTCAGCCGTTTAAAAGCTTTTCTGTTTTGTGAATACTGATTATGAATGAGTTATTGTGTAATATTTTAGCAGAGTCCGAAGGGCTTAATATTTTCCTGCTTTTAGGTATAGCGATTTTTGGCGGGACGGTTGGGGCGAAGATAATTCAACAGCTTCATATTCCCCAGATAGTCGGTTACATAATTATAGGCGTAATACTTGGGCCAGTGCTGGGTGTTATTTCACCTAAGACAATAGAGGCTCTCGAACCAATCAACCTGTCATTGTCAAGGTAACGCCTGATGTTCCTTTGGCGGAGGCGTTTGAAAGAACAAAGCATCTTGACATCGAGCATCTGCCGGTTGTCAATTCAAATGAAGACGACGGATTTATTGGTGTTTTGAATTGCCGTGCAGTTCGCAGGTCTCTGAGCGCCGAGGTATTGTCAAGACAGCAAAAAGCTGATAGTATGGCGTAAATGTAGTGCCTTGTTTTGGCTCTGAGAGGCAGAATTATTTTTCTTGTGGTGGAATCTTGAAGCGGCTTTCATTTTCGAAAGAGAAAAGGCTCATCAACAACCGGCAGTTCAAATCTGTTTTAGATCGCGGTCAGCGTCGAAGCAGGGATATGCTTACTATGTACATGGCAGAAAACGATTGCAGCTTTGCTCGACTTGGAGTATCTGTAGGCAAATCATGTGGAAACGCAGTAGTACGTAACCGGTTAAAGCGGCTGCTGCGTGAGGCGTTTCGCCAAAGCCAGGACGTTATTCCGGCCGGCTTTGATTATTTGCTTATGATTTCGCCTCGTTGGCTGAAAAAAAACGGTACCGGAAAAGCTCAGAGGCAGCCGACATTTGAACAGGTGAAAAGCTCGTTTTTGGCCCTGGTCAAATCGGCTGATTTATCAATATAACATAAGGTGATTTTATGACTCCGAAAGAACGAATTTATGCGATTTTAAAGGGCAATTCTTACGACCGTCCCGCCGTTACTCCTATCTTTATGGCCTGGGCGGGCAATTTCATCGGTCGTTCATACAGGGATTATTATCTCGATGGCGACGTACTGGCTCAGGCACAGCTTGCGGTTACACGGGCGTTTAATATCGACCAGATAAGCGCGATAAGCGATCCCTGGCGTGAAGCGTCCGCTTATGGAATGGAATTCGAATATCCACCCGAAGGAGTTGGAAGGCCAAAGGATGTGCTCCTGAAGAGCCGCCAGGACATACCTCGCTTGAAGCCGTTTGATATCGAAAACGCCGAACGGACGAAGCAGCGGATTGAAAGTGTGCATAAGATGGCCTCTGAAATCGGGCAAACTCACAGCGTTCTTGGCTGGGTGGAAGGTCCGTTGGCGGAGTATGGCGACCTGCGCGGGGTTGAAAATGCGATGCTTGACCTTATAGACAGGCCGGACCTGTTCCTTGAAGCAGGCAACATTATCGTCCAGAATGCAATTACCTTTGCCGTGGCCCAGGTCAAGGCCGGTGCGGACATGGTTGGTGTTGGTGATTCGGCGGCGAGTCTGATTGCTCCGAAGATGTATGCCGAGCTTGTATTACCTCTGGAGCAGAAACTGATAGCGGCTGTTCACGAGGCCGGGGCTGCGGCGAAACTGCATGTCTGTGGGGATATAACAAATATCGTACAACACATGGCCCAAAGCGGAACAGATATCATAGACGTTGACTGGATGGTCCCGCTCAAGATGGCCGCAGAGCTTGCCGGGCCCGAGGTTACTCTGTGCGGTAATTTGAATCCGGCCGGTGTCTTGTTTGACGGCAGCCCACAGGATGTAGCAGACCTCGCCAGGCAGTGCCTCAAAGATGCCCCGGACAAATTCATTTTAATGCCGGGCTGTGAAGTACCGCCTGCCACGCCCCAGGAGAATATTCGAGCTATATGCCCCTGTGACGGCTGCCTGATTCGTGAAGAATTAAAGTGTTGAAAGACGGAACCGACCACCAAGGCGCCGAATGGTTACGTCATTCATAAAGCGCAGCGACCCTTCTCCTTGTCTCCTCATCCAGTCCATAGTCGCGATAGTTCACTCTCAGGTTTCTTAGCACTCCGAAGCGCGGGGAAGCGTCGATGTGCGCAAAGTTATGGATCGTGTCCCCGCGGACGAAATGGCTGCGTGCGCCAAACTGTGCGATTGCTTTTTCCGTCCAATGCATGCCGTCGGAAGAGAACTGGTACATGTTCGGTCCGCCGTGAAACACAAACCATTTGTCCTCGTGCACGAACACCAACCGGATCGTACCGTGTCTTGTGCTGTGAATACCGCCTCGGGTGGTGAAGACTTTCGAAACGGCAAAAGTTGGCAGGATTTGCCCCGCCGCAAGCGCCGCCAGCGTCAGTGCTCCGGCCACGACCAACTGAAGTGCTTTGCTTGTGAACACTGTCATTCGGTCTTTCTCCCTCTTTCACAGTCACTTCTTCGGAATCAGTCCGATAATTTCGTCCCCGGTAACATAAGCCCCACACACCGGACCATACTTGCTGCCGGCAACGTCCTTGATCTTTTTCGGATCGCCCTTACGCTTGAAGTCCTCGATGTTCGATC
>CBDURK010000391.1:0-3120 GCA_965369645.1 uncultured bacterium
CTCGGACTATGTCTTTCAAGAGGTTTGGCCGAAGCGGTTTCAGATAAGCTTAGCCATAACGGTTTTTCAGCCGATTTACCCGAAACAACCATAAGAATCAGCGGCTGTCCGAATTCCTGCGGGCATCATTATATCGGCTCAATAGGATTCCAGGGCAAAGCCAAAAGAGTCAACGGCAAACTGATGCCATGCTATGATGTATTGGTGGGCGCAAAGACAATCGAGGGCGATGCACAACTTGGCAAAAAGATAGGTACAGTACCCGCTAAAAAAATACCTGAGCTGTTAGCCGAAGCCTTTGAAGGCGGCGAAATTAAGGATGAAAAACTAAAAAACCTGATTGGACGGTATAGTGATTTTTCTTCAGCACAATTTCCAGAAGATTATTATTTCGATTATGGTTCGAATGAGCCGTTTTCTCTGGCCGGCAGGGGGCCGGGTGAGTGCGGTGCCGGCGTAACGGACGTAATCAAGCTGGATATCGACGAAGCAAAAAGTGCACTCAAGTCGAAACCGGCCAACAGTGAAAATATTTATAAAGCGATTATTGCCGCCGCCAGAGCATTGATGGTTACGTTCGGTCTGGAGCCAAAAAAGGACAGGGAAATATTTGCTGCATTTACAAGAGGTCTTATTGAGCCGGGCTGGGTCAAACCTCAGACACAGCAGCTCCTTGACAATGCGATTGATTGGCGTATGGGCGATAGAGAGTCAATCGAGGATTTGTTTTCACAGGCGGAGGATTTAACAAAACGAGTAGAAGAGCTTTACCTGTCTCTTGATGCCAATCTAAAGTTTAAGGTCGAACCGGTGACAAAAGAAACTACCGTCGAAAAGAATGAACCTGACAATCATGTTATCGATTTGCGAGGAGTCGGATGCCCCTTAAACTTTGTCAAAGCAAAACTTGAGCTTGAAAAGCTCGATACAGGTGCTATTCTTGGTGTATTGCTTGATGACGGGGAGCCGGTAAGGAATGTTCCGGCAAGTTTTGTCGAACAGGGCCAAGAAGTTTTGGAAGTTAAAAACAGCGGTGACCACTTTTTTGTGAAAGTGCGCCGAAAAAAATAAATTTTCTTAAGTTTGTATTTGTTACACATTATTTTTCGAGGATTGATTAAATGAATATTGCAAAAGATATGACTGAGTTAATTGGTAAAACACCGCTGGTTCAACTCAACAGAGTAAGTAGAGATTGTAAAGCAAAAATAGCAGGAAAACTGGAATTCTTCAATCCAGCCAGCAGTGTCAAGGACCGTATTGGGGTAAGTATGGTATTAGACGCCGAACGGGCCGGTAAAATCAAGCCCGGAATGACTCTTGTTGAGCCAACCAGCGGCAATACCGGCATCGCCCTCGCTTGGGTCGCAGCGGCAAGGGGATATAAGCTGATACTTACAATGCCGGAATCAATGACAATCGAGCGAAGAAAAATACTTCAGCTATTCGGTGCCGAGCTTGTACTTACACGTGCAGAAGAAGGTATGACCGGCGCAATAAATAAGGCCAAAGAAATCGTTGAAAAAAGCGATGGCGCCTTTATGCCTCAACAGTTTGTGAATCCTGCGAATCCGCAGATTCATAAGGAAACAACCGCTGAAGAGATTTGGGCCGATACTGATGGGCAAGTGGATATCTTCGTTTCCGGCGTAGGTACCGGTGGTACAATAACCGGCGTTGGAGAAGAGTTGAAATCGCGCAAACCATCCGTTAAAATTATTGCCGTTGAACCTGAGGAATCACCGGTGCTTTCCGGTGGTAAACCCGGTCCGCATATGATTCAGGGTATTGGTGCAGGCTTTGTCCCGGACGTGTTGGATATGAAAGTTGTTGATGAAGTAGTACAAGTAACAAATACCGAAGCATTTGATATAGCAAAGCGCCTGGCTAAAGAAGAAGGTATCTTCGCCGGCATATCATCAGGCGCTGCTGCGGCTGCCGCACTGAAAATAGCCAGACGAGAAGAAAATGCCGACAAATTAATTGTTGTCATTTTGCCTGATACTGCTGAGAGATATATCAGTACGGGACTGTTCGAATAAAAACTATCGGTAATTATGACAACCGACAAGTGGCACATTAAGTTATTGGGGCCGAGCTTTTCGCCCTGGCGGCCCGACAAGGATCGCCCAAAATCTGTCGCTGTATTAATGAGCGGTGGAGTTGACAGCAGCGTTACGGCTTATCTGCTCAAAGAACAAGGCTGGGATGTTTTGGGTATCACTATGAAGATACCCGTCTCGTGCAATACTAATAAAAGAGGATGCTGCGGAGCCGATGCCGCCTTTGTTTGCGGTGAATTGAATATACCTCATTATTTTGTTGATGTTACCGAGACTTTCGAAGAGCTTATAATCAAGCAGTTTCGTCAATCTTATTCGAGAGGTGAAACTCCAAATCCCTGTGTGGACTGCAATACGTTTCTGAAGTTTTCATTACTGTGGGATTTCCTGGAGGAAACATTTCGGATTAGCTATCTCGCGACCGGTCATTACGCGAGAGTTTCCCAAGCTGATGGTAAGACGCGTCTTGGCCGGGCAAAGGATAAAACCAAAGACCAGAGTTATTTTATTTATGGAATTACCCCGGAAAAACTTCAGCGGTTTATTCTTCCATTAGGCGAGTTAACAAAAGACGAGGTTCGTTCGAGAGCCGCCCAATTAAATCTGAGCGTTGCGGATAAGGCGGAAAGTATGGAACTTTGTTTTGCGGGAGAGGGTGATTATCGATTGGCTCTGGACGACGCTGAAGCCAATCGGCAGGGTGACATAACAGATATGCAGGGCAACAGGATAGGTGCGCATAAAGGCGTCGCAAATTACACTCTTGGCCAAAGGCAGGGTATTGGCTATGCCGGCGGTAAGCCGCTGTATGTCGGCAAGATTGATGCTGCGGCAAACACTATTGCATTAGGTACGAGAGAAGAAGTGAGCACTCATACCGTCAGGGCAAACCGGATTAACATCCTAATACCGGAAGAGCTTGTTCCGGGCAGAACATTCTTTGGAAAAATCCGTTCTTACGGCGACCCCCAGCCTTGTAAACTCATCGATATCGGGGAAAACAGCATAACAGTCGATTTTGACCGGCAACAATTCGCATCTTGTCCCGGCCAAAGGC
>CBDURK010000392.1:0-3117 GCA_965369645.1 uncultured bacterium
AATGTATAAGCATGTAATTCGTAAGCGTAAGAGATAACTAATAAAGAGGAATTGAAAAAAACTGTGCTTTTGGGTGAGAGAAGAAGAGGTTAATGATTGCCTTGACCTACCAAATCCTGATTCATGTCACCGCGATGGTTCTACTTCTTTGCGGGTCAGCGTTCTTCTCTAGTTCCGAAACTGCCTTTTTCAATTTGTCTCGACGGGATATCCGGTGTTTTAAAGAGTCTTCACACCGGCTACACCGTTGCGTCGCCCGCTTAGCAGATGGCTCGTGATGAGAAATGATGCATGCTTATTATCAAAGGCTTCAATATCACATTTCCTAAAAAAAGTATAAGAATGGATTCTTTCCCACTCAAATTGTTTATTGGTTGTCTTCTAAATATGTCGCTTTTTTAGTGGTGCAACTGCTTCATAAGGGAAATCCTGAATAAAATAACTAAATAGTTCAGGCCAACTTGCTGACCGCCTCGGTGATCAGTTTGCTTATCGGTAAATGCTGTGGGCAGCGAGATTCAGCAAGACTATAATCCATATTGAGCAGTTTGTTTTGTACACTGGCTGGGATTTGAGCGAAAAGCCCCCTAGCTCTATCTTCGTCACCATAGCTGTTATAGTACATCAGATAGCGCATAATATCACTGACGTATGGCGTCTCGGGTAGGGCGGCGTTACAAATATCCGAGCAGCCGGCACAATAGCCGCGACAGGTAACTTTCGCGTACTCCTTGAAGATGTCCCTATCTGCCTGGGTAAGTTCGGTTCTATTCATTACAGCAGCGATGTTTGCGGTTAGAACGGCAACGCTCTCCATCCCAACGCAGGCACTGCTTATCCTTTCATCACCGAGAACAAGTTTTATCGTTGCCTGTTCCTGGCTAAAACCTTTCTGTTGAAGTTGCTCTATCATTTTCTTATCCGCTTGTGTTTCAACATCAAGGCGGAATCTCCCGATAGTTGTTTTGCCGGTAGTCTTCATAGCGACAATGCCGATGTTTGCTTTATGACAGGTATCAATAGCGGACTGCATTTCGGGGTCCTGCATCAGCCGGAAATTGTAGCTGGTCATTAGTGCATCAATCCAGCCGAGCTTGGCTGCGGCAGTAAGGCATTTGGCCATATTCTGATGCGTACTAAAACCGAAGAATTTTATCAGCCCTCGTTTCTTTGCATCTTCGACCCAGCGTCTCAATTCATCCGTAAACTGGGCAGGATCAGATGCCCCATGCGGTGCATAGTACAGGTCAATATAATCTGTATTCATTCTTTCCAGAGAAAGCTGAAGGCGCTCTTCGAACTCATCGACGGTTTTTGCTCGTGACGCTTTGGAGACAAGAAACAGGTTCTTCCGAACCTCGGGATTCTTCGAGAGATATTTACCAATACCCAGCTCACTGTTTCCACCAGCATAGACATTGGATGTATCCCAATAGTTAACGCCATACTTTAGGGTGCTCCGTAAGATAATCTGGTTGTCAATGAGGTTGAACATTGTTCCAAGAGACAAACACGGGACCGAAATACCTGTCTTACCCAATTTTCTCAAGGTAACTTGTGGAAATTCGGATTGTTGCTGCTCGATTTTGGCAACAGGCTCAACGTTTTTTGGCTGTTCTTCCTTGTCCTTGCATCCTGTCAAAGCAACTGTTGTCCCTGTCAGTGCAGTGCTTAGCCCAGCGGCTCCTACTGTTTTGAGGAAATTTCTTCTATCGATATTCTGTTTTTCTTTCATCGCATTAAACTCCAAAAAAGATCAATATTTAAGCAGCACCAATCAAGCTAACACACTGACTGCTTCGGCGATTAGCTCGCGTATCGGTAAATGTTGCGGACAACGAGATTCAGCAAGTGTATAGTCCTTCTCGAGCAGTTTATGTCTTACACCGGATGGAATCTGGGCGAAAAGTCTCCTTGCTTCGGCCTGCTCACTGTAGCTGTTGTGGTACATCAGGTACCGCATAATATCACTGACGTAAGAAACTTCGCCTAAAGCTGAGTTGCAAATGTCTGAACAGCCGGGGCAGTAACCATCGCAAGTAGCATTAGCATATTGCTTGAAAACCTCTCTGTCGGCCTGGGTGAGTTTGGTTTTATCGAATGCTATAGCAATATTGGAATTTAGAACCCTGACGTTCTTCATCCCGACACAGGCGGAGGCGAATCTTTTATCTTCCAGTACGAGTTTTATCTTTGCCTGCTCTTTGGTAAAACCGCGTTTCAGGAAATGCTCGACGAGCTTTTTGTCGGCTTCGGTGTTTATCTTTTGGCCCATACCCTGAGTCTTCATTGCGATAAGGCCGATGCCGGCTTTATGGCAGGTGTCAATAGCGGCCTGCATTTCAGGGTCCTGCATCAGGTAGAAGTTGTAAGGTGTCATTATTACCTCGATCCAGGGAAATTTAGCCGCCGCGGCCATGACCTTCGCCGGGTTCTGATGGGTAGTGATGCCGAAATGCTTTATTAGCTTTCGTTTCTTTGCGCTTTCGGCCCACTTCCTAATGTCGTCCGTTATCCAGGCGGGATTGGAGCATTGATGAAGGCCATAGTACAAATCAATGTAGTCGGCATTCATTCGTTCCAGTGAAGTCGCAAGACGCTTTTCGATTTCTTCCGGGGTCTTTGCACCGGACGCCTTAGTAACAAGGAACAGATTCTTTCGAGCGCTCTTGTTTTTGGTAAGAAATTTGCCTATGCCGAGTTCGCTGTTGCCGCCGCCATAGTTGTATGCGGTATCCCAAAAATTGACGCCGTACTGAAGGGTCTTTCGCAGAAGGATTTGGTTTTCAACATCAACCTGATAAGTTCCAAAAGAGACGGATGGAATTTCAACCTTTAATTTGCCCAACTTTCTTTTAGGTACCTGTGGGTATTTGGGCTTTTTTGGTTTTTCTTCGGCATTTGTCCGGCCTGTAGAAGCTAATACAGAACCCAGGCCCGCTGCGCCTGCCGCTTTTAAGAAATTTCTTCTATCGAATTGACTTTGTTTTTTGTTCATCACATTAAGCTCCAAGAAAGATTAACGTTTATCCCATTGGAAATCAGGACAGATACTTTATTATACATTATTTTTAGCGGGTTTTGAGCAATAAATTTCTGTCGGGGCTTCTTGTTTCT
>CBDURK010000393.1:0-3115 GCA_965369645.1 uncultured bacterium
GGTAGCATTTTGCCACCTGTGTCAGCCCCTGCATTACGCACTGGACATCGACAGCCATCAGCTCTATGGCGCCGGTCGCAATAACGAGTTCCTGGTTAAGAAAGTTTCCTGCGATTGGTATGCCGTGCCGCATCAGCAGTTCGTTGGCTGTGCAGCAGGTTCCTGCTACGTTTATTCCATTGGCTCCAACCTTCTTTGCTTCAGCCAGAAGTTCTTCATCCTGAGATGCGACAGCTATCATTTCCGAGAGGATTGGCTCATGACCGTGAACAATAATATTTACCTCATCTTTTTTCAGGACTCCCATGTTTACTTCACCTGTACCCGGAGAAGGTGTTCCAAAGAGAACATCCTGCAGTTCTGTTGCCAGCATTGAACCTCCCCATCCGTCTGCGAGTGCTACGCGGCTGGCGTGCATAAGGATGTTCTTATAATCCTGATCCACACCCATATGGGTTCTGTGTAGTGCTTCAACAACCTCCCGGTCAATAGCTCGAGGTGTAATACTAAGCTTTGCCCAGATGTCCTGTCGCGGCGCCGGGGCTCGCTTGGCCATAAACTGGGTTCCCCTAGACTTGCCGAATTCGGCAAGAGCTATTTCGCCAACATCTACGGCAATCTCATTTACCGAACGGTCTTTGGTTTTTACTCCCAGTTCCTCGGCCAATTTGTACAGTTTTGTTGTATCTTTCAGTTCGTAATCTTTGGCGTTGCCCCTGGCAGTTTCGATGAACACTTCGGCTACGGTTCGGCCGTGATCACTGTGGGCACTGACTCCTGCGGCAACTGCTCTTAGGAAATTTCGTGCCACAATAGTGTCTTCATCTGCGCCACAAACACCTAAGGGTGCCTTCTTGGTAATTCGGCACGGCCCCATGGTACAAATCCGGCAGCATATCCCCTGTTTTCCGAAGCCGCACTGTGCCCCTTGAGCATCAAGCCTGTCCCATGCGTTCTGCTGGCCTTTTTCGGCCATACGGGCTATCATTTCCTGTGACGCTTTATCAATACTACGTTCTTTTGGGTCCATAAATATACCTCTATTCTAAAGTTTAACACCAGTATTCCATTTTGTCATACGTCCCAAAATGGGGAACTACTTTCATAATGTAAAATTTTTGCGTTGTCAATTATTGTTTTTTGGCTTTTGAAGAAGACCCGGAAATAAGCTCTACCAATTTGTTTTTTGCTTGTTTGAGTTGCTCTGTAGCTTCAGCATCTGCCCCAAAGACGGCTGTTCGTCTGAGATCGGCTTCCTGTAGCGAGCGGCTGTACCGAAGAGTTGCCAGCAGCGCTGTATCTTTCAATTGAGATTTTATTACCTCTGTTTGAGCCGGTTCTGTAATCTTGTTGGCAATTGTCCCAACACAATCAATACCTAAATCTTTGGCCATTTTATTGATATTGTTGGCTGTTTCAATACTTCTGCTTCCTGGCTCTACAATGGAGATAAAGGCATCAATACCTTGTACGCTTGCTCTACCCAGAAATTCAACGCCCGCGGCCAAATCAACCAGGACCAGTTCCTTACGTTGTAAAATAGTATGTGTCAGCAGTGCTTTTAAGAATGCCCCTTCCGGACAGGCACATCCTGCACCACCCTGAGTAATTGCTCCCAAGACCAGCAGTTTCAAGCCATTAACTTCAAGTGAGTATTTTTCCGGCAGGTCGCTGACTTTAGGATTCAGCCTGAAGTATGTGCCCACTGCGTCTTTGCCGGTGCCGGTGCGCTCAGCGATTAGCTGTTTCATCCTGGTAAGCGGCTCCGGGCATTGTTCTGAAGCTACGCCAAAGGCCGAAGCAAGGGTGGTATTTGGGTCGGCATCGATTACGAGGACATCAAATCCGCTTTTGGCAAATAATTGTGCCCAGATTGCACAAACTGTAGTCTTTCCAACACCACCTTTGCCGCCAATTGCTATTTTTAATCCCTGCATGACAGACATAATAACGGACTTTTTATCGACCGTATGAACTCCCATATCTGAGAAAAAACATTCAATGTAATTATAAGCCAATAACCTAACAGCTTTGTCAGAAGCTGTCAAGCTTTTACGCTGTAATATTTGCAAATCATATAGGATTACCCGGATTTAGCTATTTGCTGAATGTCGATTACTTTCTAAGTACTCTCGGTAATGTCTGTTAACAATGCCCCAACGGTAAGATTTACCGCTGCCAACAAGGCATCTAACGGCAGTTGAGAAGCTGCGGTCTGGTCGAATAGAACAGAAGCTCTGGCTTCGAATTCCTCATCGCGGCCCCAAATCACAATAGTCAACGGCAAGCGAGGTAACATATGCAAGAGAATTGAGGCGTCACCGTATTCGCAGCGTTCAGCATCAAGCTGTGTCGATACCTGATATAAGACTTCCGGATTGTTACCAAAGGCCTCTTCTAATTTTTTGGTAGGCAGACCGTGCTGGCCTCTGAAGAAAAACTGTCCGCCCGGTAAAGTTTCACCGGAGACAAGTTTGTTGGCCGGCGGTAAATCCCGGGCATTTATTAAATATGCAAGGATGCAAAGCTGTTCGAGGAACTTAGCCTCTTTCTGCTGAGAATCGGACCGGATGGAAAAGATATTCCTGTCCGAAAGATTTACCGCATACTCGGTGTTCAGCAGGGTAACGATATACTGCGCCGGGCTGTCGAGATATTGGCACTGTGCCCGTTGTGCCGTTTCGGTGCCGTCCAGTTTTTCAAGTTGTTCCCAAAGACCTTCGTGAGCCATTGTGCTTCGTACCTCTATTCGGATTTCATTTCTGTATAGCTTTGTACTTCAAAACAGCTTTTTTTTGAATTCTTCATAATCAGCCATTGTATTAAGGTTTATGAACCAATCTGCACTTTCCATGTTAATATACTTAATCATGCACGAAGAGAAAACATCTGTTATTTTGTTTTTCCCTGATGAGAGTGTTTTATTTATGGCTTCAAGTGTACTTTTACGATAGATAGCAAAGAGAGGTTCGTATTTTTCTTTACCGGTCACCGGAATAACTATGTCCGCCCGGCTTTCGATAGCTTCAGTGAGCATTTTGTTTACACAGCTTAGGTTTATTTTGGGGATATCGCAGGCAACTACAAAATTGTATTCGTTGGCCGAGGCTTCCAG
>CBDURK010000394.1:0-3086 GCA_965369645.1 uncultured bacterium
CGTATTGAAGCAATCTTGTGTATAAATTGCCTTGGGACTGACGGGGCAGTTTTCTTCGCAGACTATACAGGGTTTATCCATTGCCCAGGGAAGACATCTGTTACGGTCAAAAAAGGCGGTGCCTATTCTGATTGGGCCGGCTTTGGCAAATTCGCCGGTTCCGAGTTTTTCATCGAGAGTGATAGGTCTGATGGCTGAGGTCGGACATATCTGGCCGCACGCTACGCAGTTTAACTGACAGCCGCTTGAACCAATTCGATTGTTCAGAACAGGCGTCCAGAGGTTTTCCAGGCCGGGCTGTATCCCGCCCGGCTGTATGACATTTGTAGGACAGACCCGCATACATTGGCCGCACTTGATACATCTTTTCAGGAATTCTTCTTCCTGTAGTGCGCCTGGCGGGCGTATCACTTTATGGTGCCAGTTGCTGCCTAATTTATTGCTCAGACGAACAGCCGGTACCGCAAAGATGCCGCTGGCTAATGAAAGCGTGAAACCTCTGCGAGATATGTCCGGATTTTTGATTTCGCCCGCTAACGAAGGCCTTGTCTGATAAACTATTAATTCGTCTTTGCAATCTTCCCGGCAGTTCAGGCAAAGAACACATTCGCTTATTCTTATATTGCCCGATGGGTGACATGCACCTTCGCAGGCCTTATCGCACAGCTTGCAATTGGAACATTCATTTTGTTTCTTACCGATTCGCCAGATGGCAAACCTGCTGATGATGGCGAAAAATGCACCGAGAGGACAAATGAATCTACAGTAAAATCGAGGAATAATCAGATTGAGTAAAACCGCCGTAAGGAATATTGCAAGTATCAACCATGCCCCTTCATAAAAACGGGTGGTTACCGAAACAAGGTTAACGGTTCTATCGATAATGGGTAGCAATAACAGATTGAAAGAACGTGTTACAAGCGTTATAGGGTCGAGCAAGCCCGTTTGCAAAGTGGCGGCCATTGAAGGAAAAGAGGCCATAAACAAAAAGAATAAGAGAATTAAGTATTTAATGCACTGAGCTTTTCGGTACTTGTTGAGTTGGATTTTTTGTGCTGTTGTTTTTCTTCGGTTGCCGAGGTAGCCAACGAATTGGTGCAGTGCGCCGAAAGGGCAAACCCAGCCGCAGAAGAACCGCCCGAATATTATAGTCAATACAATCGTAACCAACGCCCACAAAAGAGGCCAGTAAAGCGTGTGCGTAGTCAACGCTGTGGCAATTGCTACTAATGGGTCGAGCTGCAAAAACCAATTAACCGGCCAACCCCGTAACTGCCAGAATCTCTCGCCAACGGTGCTGACTATGCAGAACCAGAAAAACATCGAGAAAAAGAAAACCTGACTTATGCGTCTTGTCTGAACAATTTTCATAATTTTACTTTTAGCTTGCCGTTGCAAATATTGGTTTTAGTGATTCGTAATCAGTGGTCCCTGTACCAGCTTTTTCAGCTTTTGAAAGATAAGGCAGGTCTGATACTTTTAAGTCCAACAGGCCGCACCCAAAGGAATCAGCCGCTACCATATCGCAGCTTGCAATTAAAGTATTTGTGCGTCTTAAATCCGAGACCGAACCTCCGGTTGGTCCATTTGTTATCATAACCTCGGTGCCATCCAGTATCACTAACGTAGGTTTGACCATCATAGAAAGTTCGGCAATGATGGTGTTAATATCCTGATGGAAGATGTTGCGTCTGCCGCCCAGAAGGCCGTACCAGTTTTTTATGCTCATCGAAGCACCGGCCCTGGCGTGATCCTTTACAGGTGAGATACCAATCAATTTATCGATCTTTTCAAAAGGTCCAAAGAATACGGGCCAATTTCTAATAAGCTTACCACCTTCAAGTGTGGTGTGTCGGAACAGATAGTCTTTCGGTAGTATGACTTTAGCTCCGGCCCGGCTGGCAGCCTTGCCGATACCGCTTAATATAAAACAGCTTGCAGGATCGTTAATTGGATTGTCTGTAACAATGACCTGTTTTGCGCCGGCTTTATAGCACAGGTTAACCATTTCGGCTACAAGATCAGGATGTGCCGTGGCTCCAAGCATCGGTGATGATGCAAATGCAACATTTGGCTTTATCGCAACAGTTTCACCTTCTTCGATAAATCTTCCTATGCCGCCAAGCAGCTCTATTGTTTTGTTGACAGTAGTTTTTCTATCGGGTCCTTTGGCGATGCTCATTGTTCGGCCAGGTATGTCCGGTACCCGGAAATCCGGCAAAGTTACGAATGAATCGGTATCAATGCCTGTTGAGGGGCCATTTTTATCGTAAAGTTTATAAGAAATTAAACCAGCGGCCCCGATTGAAATTCCCGCTTTACCGGCCCGGGCGAAAAATTGCCTTCGGTCGAGATTGTTTTTCTCTTGTTCAGTCATTCTTTATCGTCTTTGCAGTATTACTGAGTTTATCAAACAGCCTTGTCGCTAATTCTTCTGCTGCTTTTTGATTTTCAGCTTCGTGAATACCGCCAACAAACGGTCCTGTTGCAAAAATGATTTCAGTAGTGTCGTAAAAATCAAGAACTTTTGCTCCAATGTCTTTAAGTGTTTTGTTGGCTGTGGGCTTGTCTGCGGCGTCGTTTTCAATAAGGAAATTATAATAGCTTTCGATTGAAGTTTGGGCGTACTGTGGATTGGGGTGTTTGCTGAGAAATGTAGTGATCGTTTCGTCGCCAATCTGATATCTACAAGTGAAAATATCGGTAAATCCATCAAATCCGAAGGCGTTTGCAAGGTATAATTTGAAACTACCTGGTACACACTCATCTTCTGGAAACAAAGCGAGTTCTGAAATCTTTTCATCATCAACAGCTATCCGGCTTGCGAAATTCTCGGTGATTGTTGTCATTGCTTTATCCAAAATAGTAGATTCTGTTGAACCAATTAGCTCAACATAGTACTTGCCGTGCACGAAATACGTGCCGTTGCTGGTTTTATAGCAGGGGGCAGGTGCAGTAAGTGTGAGAATTTGGGCATCGGCTCTTTTTTGCACACTGTAAATAGAAAAGGCGTTTTTGATCGCAGCCATATCATAAACAAAAACTTCCATCCACAGATTATCATCATCATTGCTTATCAATCTCTG
>CBDURK010000395.1:0-3072 GCA_965369645.1 uncultured bacterium
CCAGTTGACAACGAAGAAAAACCACGCCTGCGTCCCGACATATTCTATCTTTTCCAATCGCATCGCCAGAAGATAGATGACCATAACGGGCCCGGCGGCGTTGGCCATCATTGTCGTAATCCCCGCCATAAAACCCAGCACCAAAGCAAACCACCATTGAGTCGGAATCGCCGCGTCTTTGCCCCTGGTTTTTGTCCGCCAAAAATGGACGCCCAGCATGATAAAAACTATCCCGCCGATAATCGGTTTGAGCAGATTATCATCATCGATCAGGCGCAGAAAAAAATACCCTGCGACAATCCCCACAAGAGTAGGCGGCAGCAGCCTCAGTACGTGGCTCCACCGGGCGTTGTGCCGATGATAGGCCACGGCAAATATATCGGCCAGTATCAGGATACCGAGCAGCACACCCACGGATTCCCGCGCCGGAATCGCAATTGCCATCAAAGGCACAACCAGTATTGCGACCCCGGGTATCCCCGTTTTTGCAATCCCCACCATCGTCGCGCACAGTGCGACAATAATCCAGCCGGACAGCTCTAATTCCAACGTACCTGCTCCTTTATCAAAGTTTTTCACAGCCTGTTTAAGTTCTAAACTTTGCAATCTATCGGTTTTAAGCCTTCTTTGCAATTGACAATTGACAATTGATAATCGAAAATAACCAATAATCGTCTGATAAATGGTAGATTTCAAAAAGAGGCCGAAAAATGAGTATCCGGAGAATTGTATCTGACGGGCGGGCAAAAAAGGCACTTTTTTATTTGCTGGCAGCTCTTTTAGGAGGATGCGTGCCTGTTATGTCGCTGCATCCGCTTTATACTGAAAAGGATGTAGTGTTTGAAGAAAGACTGCTCGGCAGATGGGTGGATGATCCCAACAGCCCTGAAACTACATGGGAATTCAGTCGTATTGAAGAACCGAACAATGCATACAGCCTGGTTTTTTCCGATGAGGAAGGCAAAAAAGGCTCGTTTGTTGCTCATTTGGTCAGGTTGCAGAACAAGCTCTTTTTAGATGTTTATCCGAGCAAACCGCCATGGGAAATAGAGGATCCGAACAAGTTAGAGCTGCCTTATAACTCTTTTTTCTTAATACCGACCCATACATTTATAAAGATAGATTTCAATGGGCCTCAGTTGAAAATGTGGTTAACAAACGATCAAGAGATGAAGAAACTTCTCAAAGAAGAGCCAAACGCCGTCAAACATACGTTCATTGAGGACAAACTTTTTCTGACGGCACCTACAAAAGAGCTCCAGAACTTTATAATTAAATATGCCGAAGACAAAAGAGTGTTTAAGGGTGAGATTGTCCTGGGTCGTAAGAAAAACTAAAAACCGTCAATGCCCCAAAAACAATCGAACCTTTACGGTAGTTCAAGAGAATATATATACAGGTAATATTTATGACTGTTCAGCCGGAATATAAACAGGGACCCAAACCGCAGGATGGTGCGCAGACCGAGCCCAGACGCTATCTTGTGAATATAGATTCTATCTCGACGCATCAGCTTTTTACGGATTGCCTGGTGATAGGGGGGGGCATCGCGGGCCTTCGGGCCGCCATTGAAGCAGCCGAACACTGCAATGTCATCGTAATTTGTAAAGATACTATCAAAAACAGTAACACCGCCAAAGCCCAGGGTGGCATCGCCTCTGTGCTCAGTAAAGCGGACACATTCGAATCCCACATAGCCGATACACTTAAGACCGGCTGCGGGATATGCGATGAGGCCATAGTTGACCTTGTCATTCGCCAGGGGCCCTCGCTGATAGAGCAACTGCTCCAGTGGGATACCGAATTCGACCTGGTTGACGGGCATATCGCCACTACACTCGAAGGCGGCCACAGCTACCCTCGTGTTGCTCATGCCCACGGCGATGAAACCGGGCGGATAATTGCCGAAGCTCTTATAAAAAAAGTCAGGCAGAATTCGAATATCAGAATACTGGAAAATTTCTATGTTATCGATTTGCTCACCAACGACGACAACAAGTGCATAGGAATCGTCGGTCACGATAATCACAGGAGTCCCCAGATTATCTGGGCGGCAAACACAATCCTGGCGACCGGCGGGGCGGGACGGCTCTACCGTGAAACCACGAACCCGGAAGTTGCGACCGGTGACGGTATTGCTATGGCTTACCGCGCCGGTGCCGTATTGCAGGACCTGGAGTTTGTGCAGTTCCACCCGACCACGCTTTATATTGCCGGTGCTACGCGGGCCTTGATAACCGAGGCGCTTCGGGGTGAAGGGGCTGTGCTGCTGGATAACAAAGGCCGGCGTTTTATGAAGGATTATGACGAGGCCGCCGAGCTTGCCCCTCGTGACATTGTAAGCCGGGCCATCCTTACGCAGATGCGAAAAACCGAGACAACACATGTCTATCTGGATGTTCGTCACTTCGATAAGACATTTTTTGCAAAAAGATTTCCGCACATTAACGAATTACTTGAAAGTTTCGATATAGATATCGCTCACGACCTTATCCCTGTTCGGCCCAGCGCACACTATATGATAGGCGGCGTAAAGACAGACAGCCTGGCTAAAACAAATATCGAGAATCTTTACGCCTGCGGTGAAATAGCTTCCACCGGCCTGCACGGTGCAAACAGGCTCGGCAGTAACTCACTGCTCGAAGGTCTGGTATTCGGCAAAACGGCCGGGAAGGCTGCTTCCCAGGGTACTGAAGCTGGCGCGGCGCATCTTAAGCATCCTTTGATAAAATATCTAATACCGCATTCAGACCGTACCCGTCTGGATGCCGACGATGTCAGGAATTCACTTCGTGCCCTTATGTGGCGAAATCTCGGCATAACCCGATGGGCGCAATTGCTCGGTGAGACTCAGGAGATTATCAGTTTCTGGCAGCGATATGTGATGGACAAAATCTTTGATTCGCCAGAGGGCTGGGAATGCCAGAATATGCTTACAGTCTGCCTTCTTATGGCACAGTCAGCGCACAAGCGGCAGGAAAGCCGAGGCGTCCACTTCAGGAACGATTTCCCCGAAACCGATGATGAGCACTTCAGGAAGCATATCGAAATAATAAGATGACGAACTCTGTA
>CBDURK010000396.1:0-3068 GCA_965369645.1 uncultured bacterium
TAACGGACTCAATATTAGGCATGTTCAGTATGGATATGGGTATCGACCTGGGTACATGCAGTACCCTGGTATGTATCCGGGACAAAGGTATTGTCCTCAATGAACCATCGGTAGTTGCAGTTCGCAAAGGGACCAATATCGTTCTGAACAACGGTGAAGCCGTCGGCCTGGTTGCGCGCGACATGTTAGGCAAAACGCCCGGCTCGATAAGTGCAATTCGGCCTCTTAAGGACGGGGTAATCAGCGACTTTGAAGTTACCGAGGCAATGCTGACCTATTTCATCAGGAAGGCGCACGGCAGGAGCGGGCTTATAAGACCTCGAGTGGTAATTGCCGTTCCGGGCGGTATAACCGATGTCGAACGTCAGGCTGTAATAGGTACCGCCGAACGTGCAGGTGCACGCAAAGTCTATCTGGTCGATGAGCCGATGGCGGCGGGAATCGGAGCCAATCTGCCAATCGCCGAGCCCACCGCCTCAATGATTGTCGATATCGGCGGAGGAACAACCGAGGTCGCCATAATGAGCCTGGCCGATATTGCCGCCTCCGAATCAATCCGCGTTGGCGGCGACGATATGGACGATGCGATAATCAATCATCTGAAGAAAACTTATAATCTGCTCATCGGCGAGGCACGAGCTGAAAAAGTGAAGATACAAATCGGCTCTGCTGTTCCGTTGCAAGAAGAATTGGTTATGGAAATAGCCGGCAGAGACACAATCTCGGGCATGCCGAGAAAAATCGTCATAACAAGCGAGGAAGTCCGTGAGGCACTTCGAGGGCCCATCTCCATGATTATAGATGCAGTAGCGTCAACCCTGGAGAAGGCCCAGCCGGAATTGTCGGCCGACCTGATCGACAACGGCATTCACATCTGCGGCGGCGGGTCAATACTGCGTGGAATGGACTCAGCATTAGCAAATGCAACCGGCCTGAGAGTCGAAAGGGTCGAGGATCCTCTCAGTTCCGTAGCCCGCGGTACCAGCGTTTACCTGGAAAACCTGGAGTTGTGGAAGGACACAATGAACCATAACGAGCATGGATGGGAATAATTCGTAGTGCGGTCGCGCGTGATAAATACACAATACAAACATGGCAAAGAATGCGAACAAAGTCTCCGGAGGAATGTTGTTTATCTGGTTTATGTTAGCCGGACTTATTTTCTTCTTTGCCCCGCCCAAGATAACAAATAAGTTTCAGTTCGGATTTGTCCGCATTTTTCGCAAGCCTTTAAGTATCGGCAGGAACATTTCGCTTTCAGCTTCCCGTTTGGTGGTATCGGAACAGAGCATGGCCGAAGATGTCGTAAGTCGAGAGAAATACGACAAGCTTCATAATCATCTCGCAAATGTTACAGAATGGTTGAAACAGGAGCGAGAAAAGGTTGAAAAACTAACGGGACTGCGAGACAGGCCTGTCTGGAAAGGTGTGGATTTCGTATTAGGCGAGGTGATTGCCGCCTCTGTTAACGGGCTGCGCGGCGAGCTTATAATCAACCGCGGTCAAAAAGACGGCCTGGCTAAAAACCAATTCATTCTGGCCAACGAGAGCATAGTCGGAACCATATTCAAGGTGGACAACCGCACGGCTCAGATCAGACTGATTAGCGACCCGGCATCCAAAATAGCGGTAAAGATAGCACAATTTAATATGGACAGGATAATGCAGGGTGACGGCAACATCTCTGCCAAGGTTCAACTGGTCCCGACAAAATACAAAATTAAAATCGGCGATATTGTTTATGCCCAGAAAAGACCCGGATTCCTTAGTACGCCAGTGATTGTTGGGACTGTGGCCGAATGCAAAAGCAATGATGAAAATCCTTTAGTCTGGGATATAACGGTTCAACCGGCCTGTGATATAAAGAGCCTGACGGATGTAGCTGCTATCGTAATGAATCCCCGAAATTAGCTTATTCGTTTTTCCGATGCACTTAATCTAAACACTACAGCAGGATTCTATTGCAATTCTTTTGTGCCTGGTGTAAAATACCTTTCCTGATGTATGTGATATGCTTTGCTCGATGTGGTATCGGGCAGCAGTACCAGAATTACCGGGGTGTAGCTCAGCTTGGCTAGAGCGCCTGCTTTGGGAGCAGGAGGCCGTAGGTTCGAATCCTATCACCCCGATTACCCCAAGCCTTTATAACTAAAAGGTTTGCGAGAAATCATTCCTGTGTCATCCACCTCGGCAAATGCTGTGCTACACTTATGACTACACTTTTAACTTTATTTTGGAGGTAAATATTATGTCAAGAAGTAGACCAGCATCAAATCCGATATCGTTTCACAAGCACACAAAACAGTATTATGTGACACGGGCTGGAAAAAGAATCTATCTGGGCTCTGACAAAGAAGAAGCACTTAAAAAGTACTATAGGCTGGGGCTGGGCTTGGAATTCGTCCCGCAAGAACCTGCTCCACCTGTGGCAATCACAATCAAGGAATTGGCTAATCGCTTTATAGCCGCACAACAGGCAAATTGGCGAAATCCCAAGACAACGCTGAAATGCTACAGAGACTGGCTTGGCCGCTTCCTAAAAGACCACCCTCGATTAAAGGTTGCAAACTTTACAGTTGAAATATTTGCCGCTTGGAAGATTTCCTTAAAAAAACGTGATTATTCTCCAGAGTCGATAAACCATTATCTCTCAGCAGTGAGAGCAATGTTTATTTTTGCTGAAGATACAAATCTGATTGGCAAAGCACCAAAACTACGACGGATAAAAAATGAACGAATTCCTCAAACCGGTTCTAAGGAAAAACCTCTGTATACTCTGGATGACCTGCACAAATTAATAGAGAAAGCTGATTTGAAGTTAAAAGCGATGATTATGCTGGCTCTGAATTGTGGTTTTGGCCCAAAGGATCTTCAGGACTTAACCTGGGATGACATCGAAGAAGAAAGAATTACTTTGCCGAGGAGCAAAACAGGGGTTTGTCAGACTTATTTACTTTGGCCAGAAACTAAAAAATTGCTTGATGAAATCCGGCAGCGAAGAGCCTTCTTGATTACTAGTGCTATATTACATTTCAATTGAGGGATATAATTTCTTTAGTTTTATCCTG
>CBDURK010000397.1:0-3068 GCA_965369645.1 uncultured bacterium
GATAACTCAAACCGACAAAACCGGTTGAAAGATGCCAGTCTTTTTTTCTGATAGCTTCAATTAAATGCTGCGTAGCAGGCTCACGTTTATCCTCAGGCAGTAAATCAAAATACAAACCCAACAAATAGCAGGTCTGTGTCTCTCCCTTTATGCGCCCATCCTCGCTAACATAGGCGTTATTAAAAGCGTTCTTGATTTGCTCATACAGTTCTTCATATTTTTCGGCATCATCATCTTTACCAAGAACAGCAGCCGCTTTCGAAACTAAATGCGTGCTGTAGGCAAAATAAGCCGTGGCGATGACGTCTTTGGGTGTATCGGAGGCGATAGAGACCCAGTCCCCGTAACCTTTGGCCGGACGCAGCAAATCCTTACTGTTTTTCTTAAGATAGCTAATCCACTTCTTCATCGATTCGTAGTGTCTTTCGAGGATCCTCTTATCTCCATAGACTTCGTAAATCGTCCACGGACAGATAACTCCGGCATCACCCCACGCCGCCGTACCGTCGCCCATAGCAACCTTACGCGGCGCCACATCAGGGAATCCTCCTTCATCGCTCTGTGCATCTTCAAGGTCAACCAGCCACTTGGTAAAGAACGCCGAAACATCCATATTATAAGTGGACGTACGGATAAAGATTTGTGCGTCACCGGTCCAGCCTAATCGCTCATCACGCTGCGGACAGTCGGTAGGTAACTCGATAAAGTTGCCCCGCTGACTCCAGACTATATTGCTGAAGAGCTGATTTACCATAGGGCTGGAGCACTCGAAAGACCCCGTAATCGGTATGGCCGAATGTACGACAACACCCGTAACTGCATCAAGGCCCGGTTTGCCCGGATAACCGGTTACCTCCACATACCGAAAGCCATGAAACGTAAACTGCGGCTCCCAAAGCTCTTTGCCCATGCCTTTGAGTATATAAGTATCTGTGCAGCGCGCCTCGCGGAGGTTCTCGGTATAAATAGTCCCATCGGGATTGAGAATCTCGGCAAATCGCAAAACTACCTTCGTCCCGGCCTTTCCATTGACTTTCAGGCGTATCCAGCCGGCAAAGTTCTGACCCATATCGAAGACATAAACACCTTCTTCCGGTTCGGTAAGTTCTTTCGGCTTGATTTCCATAATCTTTTGGACAGTTTCGCCCGGATAAGACTGGACTATACCGATACCTTCACTGTTATCCGTAACAACCACCTTTTCCCACGACGAATCATCAAAGCGGGATGTATCCCAGCCGGGCATTTCTTGCCTGCCATCATAGATTTCACCCATCAGAAAATCCGTCTCAAGAATTGGCCCGTACCTGGCCTTCCAAGTACCATCGGTCACAACTTTTTGTATATGACCATTTTCATACTCGATTTCGAGCTGCACGAACAGCCGCGGCTTACTGCCATAGTGCTCCCTTTTTTTGCCGAAGCCCAGATACCCGGCATACCACCCGTCCGCAAGAATCGCTCCAATGGCGTTGCTGCCGTTTTTTATCAGGCCGGTAACCTCATAACTCTGGTAATAAACACGCGTAGTATAATCGGTCCAGCCCGGTGCAAAGTAATCCTCACCTACCCGTTTGCCGTTGATATGAAGCTCATAAAGGCCAAGGGCCGAGGCATAGACCACCGCACGCTTAACATCCCGGCCAACCAAAAATCCCCTGCGCAGATAAGGCGGAGGAGGTAAAACCAGGGCGTTTGGGTCTGACTTTTCCCTGTTGTCGGTGTTCTGCAGCTCCTCGTCATAGCCTATCCATTTCGCCTGCCAGTCACTCGGGCGAAGCAGCCCAACCGTCCACATAGCCGGCTCGCTCCAGGCTGATGCTTTGCCCTCTTTGTCCCACACTCGCACCTTCCAATAGCAGCGCATACGAGACTTCAAAGGCTCGCCTTCATACACAACCTGATTGCTCTGCTCAGATTCGACTTTACCGCTGTCCCAAAGCTCGCCTTGATTACGCCGGAGCTTTTCCTCGCTGTCGGCCGCCAGAATCTGATAGGCGCTCTGCATCTGATCCCGCTGACCGGATTCCATAATCCAACTCAACCGTGGCTTCACGATATCAATACCCAGAGGATTAACTCGGTACTCACAGCGTAATTCCTTTACTGCAACACCGCCGGAGATAATACTGCTTTGTGTGATGACATCACATCCGCCCAAAACCAGTATCATTCCCGCTAAGATGATCGTAAAAAGCTTACTTCTCATTTGTTCACCCCATTAGAAATATTACCTTATTGATACTATATTTACCCCGTCATAGAATTTCTAATGGGGCCCATCGCTGCAAATAATTACAGCTTTTCATTCGAACCGCCATAGATAAAACGCATCTGCCCAATGTTAGGAATAATTCTGATCGGAAATTTAGGGAACGGCCTGAAACCGCTGGGCCAGTAAACGAACAACGCCTTGCCAACAAGATAATCTCGAGGAACTATACCGACCCGATATGGGGACATACCCTTATTTGCCAATCCCTCTCTGGTCCACCACCTGCAGTCCTCACTGTTGGGGCTGTTGTCGCCTAATACGAAAAACTCATCTTCTCCTAAGACAAAGGGTTTACCTATTGCCCTGCCGTTTTCAGCCCCGTTGGCATATTTTGACGTGGTATATCGAATATCTCTGAAAACAGCAACATGTGACAGCGTCAATTTGCCCGAACCTAAAATTTCCAGCCACGGTGAAAGATCTGATCTTATGCGTCCTGCATCTTTAGAACCTCGTCCCAGATCATAAGTTAATTTTTCGCTCCCGAATTGAAAAATCAACTGGTGGTCAACATTAGCAAATTTAACCAGAGTTGGTTTATTTATTGCCGGCGGTTTGATTGACTTTTGGTTTAATTGTGTGATTATTCCTATGTTGTCTATTTTCGTTATGACCATTTCACCCTTCAAATCCACCCATGCTTTGTAAGTAGTTTGATATTTGCTCATAGATGCACCGATGCGCCCCTGGGGGCCTGCCGAGCGGCAGTAAAAACGCACCATCAGGTCGCTGCAGTACGGCATACCGCTATAGCCTCTAACCTCGTCATAAGCATAGGTTGCCCTAAAATCGT
>CBDURK010000398.1:0-3038 GCA_965369645.1 uncultured bacterium
CAGAATCCATCGTGATGCTTCGAGGTAAGGACAAGATACTTCATCCCGGCGTCCTGGGCGATCTTTACCCATTCTTCGGCGTCGAATTTCACCGGATTAAACTGCTTGTAAAGCTGGTCATACTCATCGCTTGGCACTTCCCTGCCTCGCGACCAGCCAATCTCAGTGCCCTTGATACTGACTGGCCCCCAGTGGATGAACATGCCGAACCGTTTTTCCTGCCACTCGCGTACAGCCTGCGAAGTTTCCGCCCGCTCTTCCGCTTTGGCAATACTGATAAAGCTCGCATTGATACATGCCCCTAAAACTGTAAGTATCAGAAAAGATTTCGACAATTGCATAAGCTTCCTCCTTTGTGTCTGTTAGATTATTACTGGCCGATATACCCTGCACCACAAAACAACCAGGCTTTCCAAAGGCCGGCTTTTGTACTCCTAAAATATACCATAATCTGTACAAATTTCAACAGAAGCGGTTTCAAAACAGCTTTCGTCGCGAGAACGAGCGATATTTACTCCCGCTTTGGTGGAGGTTCAAAATAGCCACAGGCCTAATCAAAGCTGCGTCGAGCACGAATTTTGTACCGACAACGTCCGGCTTGAGTTTGGCCATTATAGAACGATAAATCCCTCTCACAACTATCCTGTGGAAAATCCCGTACGGACTTCCTGTTTCTTCTTGATTTGGAAGCCTCGGAGTGTATATATGAGGCTTGAATTGTAAAAAAGCATTGTAAATGGAAAATCCCGGATTAAAGAATCCTTCTTGTCCCTGGGAGCTTCAAGCTGTATTTGTCATCACAAAATGAAGGGATAGGCAAATGTATCGAGCAATTTCATGGTTCGCATATACAGGATTGATATCAACTTTTTTTCTTGTATCTGGCTGCAACGTATTGCCGCAAGCAAGGTCTATTGAGATTGGAGGATTGGTATTTCGAAACAACACATTAGCCCGTGTGGAAAATGTGAAATTGGTGGTCGAAAAGACACGAAAGGTAGTGTCCTGCGGCTACATTCTGGCCGGCAAGGATTTCTCAACCACTTTCCCGATCAGGACATACCAGGGGAACTCTATTAGGATGTCGTGGATACATCAGGGCAGGCCTTGGAAAACGGAAGATTTCTACGCGGAGATACCTGAAAAACTAATCCCGGACAAACCGGCTACAGTTCTGATAACGATTGGAAATCAGGGCTTTGTTACAGCACAGTTTGTACAATGATATCAAATGCATCATCAGGCCGTTGTAGCGATTATTTCTCCTGCTTACGGAATTCCGGGAACCCCATACTTAATTCCAGCCGATGCCTTCGTTCCAAAACTCTTGAATAACTCACGACAACTGGTGTTTTATCCAAATCCATAACTATTTCGCCATTTCCTAAATAATCCCGGTTTTTCTACAAATCTCTCTCAAAAATCCAAAATTACCACCAAAAATCAACAAAAACTTGTCCTGAGCTTGTCGAACGGATCAACCACATTCTTGCCCCGTTAGATAATTACTTCTATCTAACAGGGGTTCGCCCAAAAACCTTTGTATTCTCTGCGCCTTTGATCCTCTGCTCCTTTGCCCCTACCTTTATTATACAAAACAAAGCCAAATTCGAAACCTTGCCGGCTATACCCGCTCTACGGCTACTTTTATTCCACGCACAGCCTGGGACCAGCTTTTTCCCTCCGTCCAGCCCCAAGCCCTAGCCGTAGCAACCTTTATCGCTGTTTTCAGCGCATTGCCGGCATCGGATTTGTTAAGGCCCTTCAAAAAGCCGGCTAACAGAAAATCGCCACACCCGACCGTCGATAATACCCTTGACCGGCCGGCACATCGGCCCTGCCAGGCGCCTTTCTTCGTAACGACCACTCCACCCTTTTTGCCCCGGCTTATAACAACAACCTCAACTTTATCTAAAAGTTTACGACCTGCTCTAACCAAAGCTGCCGGACTATCCGTTACCTGCTCACCCAAAAGCTCCCGCAATTCCTCGACATTCGGTTTTATCATCCGGACCGCGCCCGTATCGAGAATCCGCTTCAAAGCGTCCCCGTATGTATCAACCACAATTTCGGCGCCGTGCTGCCTGCACGATTTTATAATCCTAATAACGCCTGCGACAAATTCATCTTCCGGCATAGCGCCGGCAAAAACACAAACGCTATCCTTCTTCACTATCGCTTTTAAATCAACCTCTAATTTTCTCAAGGAGCTTTTCGAGGCCAGTTCACTTCTATTGCGAAGATGCATCTCCCTGTTATTGACCGTATCGACAACGGTTATATTCCGCCGGGTTCCGCCCTGGGCAGCGGTCATTTTAATCTTAACCAAACCTTCCAATGGCTGCATCGCTTCGGCCATCTGCTGGAAATCATCCCGCCCCCAAAGTCCGGCCGCAATATTTTTCTCGCCCATCCAGGCTAATGCCCGCGAAATATTCAGTGCCTTGCCTGCCGGCCGGGAATCGGCGGAGCTTACCGTCTTATGCTCACCCCAGTCAATACCGTCGAACCGGCAAACCGTATCCCAACTCGGGCACAATCCCACAGTTATAATCGAAGAATATCTATTCATGCCCTGCGCTGTCTCCTGTACTCGATATGTTCTTCAAGTTCGCCCCCAACTGCCCACACGCCGCACAAATACTGCTGCCCTTCTTCAAACGTCTCGTATTCTCGATGCCGGCCTCTTCGATAACTTCGGCAAAACGCGAAATCTTTTCCATGTCGCTGCCTTTATATTTGCAGCCGCCGTGAGGATTATATTCGATAAGATTCACATTACATTTTATCCCCCGCAGTAGTTTTACAAGCTGCCCGGCGTGCAAAAGGGAATCGTTAATACCCTTTATCATAACATACTCGAACGTAACACGCTCTTTCGCTTTGAACTGATAGATTCTAACCGCTTCGAGCAGTCTTGCTATCGGATATTTTTTGTTGATGGGCATCAGCCTGGTTCGCAACTCGTTAGTAGAGGCGTTCAGAGATATCGCCAGACGCGGGCGGATTTCTTCATACGCAAGTTTCTTAATAGCCGG
>CBDURK010000399.1:0-3031 GCA_965369645.1 uncultured bacterium
AAATGTTAAATGCAAAATTAAAGAAGTCATCCCGGCCCGCCGGGATTCCACAATTTTGATTTTTAATCTTTAATCTTTGAATCTCTTCAATATGACTGCCACCGCCAAACAACTAATCAAACTCCTCATAAGAATTCTCATCACTGCCGGCTTGCTGATATGGGTCTTCAGCCAGGTTGACTTCGAGCAGTTTCTCCAAACTATCAAATCGGCAAGGTGGCCATTCCTGATAACCGTCTGGATTTTTACCGTAATACTTTTCTGGATTCGCTCGATGAAAATGCGTCTCATCCTGGAAAAGCAAAGCTGCCTCATCTCCACAAACACAATATTCGGAGCTACCACAGCCACCTGCCTTTACAGTTTGATTTTGCCCGGAATTCTCAGCACGGGCGTAAAGTGGTATATCCTAAAAAAAGGTACGGGAAAATCAAGCAACGTTCTCTGCAGCATGATATACAACCAGTTGCTGATAATGACCATAATGACTGTATTCGGACTTGCCGCGCTAATGTTCACAAATCCCGCGTCACTGTCAATATCCAATACTACAAATCAGTGGTTTTTACCTGCCGTCTGCGGAATATTCCTTGTCACAATAATAGTTGTTTTTTTACTGCTCTTGAACAGCCGGACCGGCGGCAAAATCACAAAAGCCATCGCAGCCCTGCTCAGACCATTCCCAGCAAAAATACGACTGAAAGGCCTGGAGGTACTCGAACAAATCGCAACCTTCCAGACCGCCGGAGCTGGATTTCACCTGAAGATTACAGCAATTTCAATTATCGATACTCTCATCGGCGGGGTCATCATATATATACTTTCCGCCCGGGCCGCAAACGTAAACGCACCGGTGGGAACATTCGTCTGGCTGTGCGCGTTGATATACATTCTCGGAAGAGTCCCGGTATCGATAGCTAATCTCGGAGTAAGAGAAGCAATGTTAATCCTGCTGCTGGCGCCATACGGCGTGGAAAAACCACAGGCCCTGCTGATGTCGATGATATTGTTCTCCGCTCTAATCGTTATGGCTGTTATCGGCGCAGGCTATCAAATCTTCTGGACCGTAACTGCAAAAAAATCCAAGCCCTAAAGGTGCCCAAATTTTGGAGTGTCTTGAAGTGGTTTCAAAACTGCTTTCGTCGCGAGAACGAGTGAAATTTACTCTCGCAAGGTAGAGGTTCAAAATCGCCACAGGCGTAGCCGAAGCTACGTCGAGGACGAATTTTGAGCCGATAACGCTGCGAGAGGAAATTGCAGCCGTTCGTAGCGGAAATTGAGTTTTGAAACCGCTTCTAATGTTATTTATTTTTTAACTTTAGGCACTTTAGCTCACTTTAGCTCACTTTAGTTCACTTTAGCTAACGCATAGGAAACCTGCCGCAAAGTTGTTTCACTTTGTCTCTGACCTCGTCCCGCAGGGATTTGTCAATCTCGTACTCGCTGTCCGATTTCACTTTTACCCCTCTAAGCACCACATCTACGAGCGCCGATATGCTCTCCATCTCCGCCAAACCCATTCCATTTCTCGTAACAATAGGCGTCCCTAACCTCACACCGCTTGTAACCGCAGCACTCTTCTTATCGTAAGGCAGCCTGTTCTTATTGACAATTATACCGCACTCCTCAAGGCACTTTTGCCCCGCCAGCCCCGTCAGGCCCTCTCGCAAATTACCAACATTTACCAACACCATATGAGTGTCCGTCCCCCCGGTGACTACATCATATCCAAGACCCGCAAGACCGCTTGCAAGCGTCTTTGCATTCTCTATGATTTTGAATTGCCTCGCCTTATACTCCTCGGAAAGTGTTTCCTTGAAAAAAACCGCCTTGGCCGCAACATTATTCAAATAAGGCGTCCCCTGCATCCCCGGAAATGTCGTCTTATCAATATGCTCCCACAACGCTATGTCCCTGCCTCCGACCTTTATCTTGTTCTCGTAGTCTTTGCCCATCACTATCAGCCCGCCTCTGGGCCCGCCCGGCTTATAAGTGCTCGTCGTTGTAAAGTGCGCATAATCAACACAAGAAGTATGGGCGCCGGCCATCACCAATCCGGCTATATGTGAAATGTCCGCCAAAAGATACGCACCAACGCTGTCCGCTATCTCTCTGAATTTCTTAAAGTCTATCGCCCTCGAATACGCGGACGCTCCGCATATAATCAGCTTCGGCTTGACTTCACCCGCCTGCCTGCTGATGGCATCGTAGTCTAAAAGAAAGGTTTCCTTATCGACATAATAATTTTCTATATCAAAAAATTTGCCGGTGAATGAAACTTTTGCCCCGTGCGAGAGATGCCCCCCCTGGTCCAGCCCAAGACTTAATATCTTATCACCTTTGTCTAATATTGCCGTAAGGATAATCTGGTTGGCGCCGGTTCCCGAATGCGGCTGGACATTTGCATACTTGGCGCAGAAGGCCTCTTTCGCCCTTGACGCCGCCAGCTTTTCCACCTCGTCAACAAACTCGCACCCACCATGATACCTCGCCCCCGGAAAACCCTCCGTTGTCTTATTCTGAATGACCGAGCCGAGAGCCGCCAAAACCGCTCTTGAGCATTGGTTCTCCGCCGCGATAAGCTGTAGTGTGCTTTGCAGCCTTTCGTACTCTTTCGCTATTAACTCATAAACCCGGCTGTCATTGTCTTTCAGAGCACCGAATATATCTTTGCCAAAGGCCTGCGAAGATAATTTTTCGGGAAACATTTCCAAAATCTTCGTGTCCTTTCTTACCCCGGCATTGCTCAGCTAAAGAAACTTCTTACAATATCATTAAAAGTTACGTATAGAATAAGCGTCAAAATAAGCGCCCACCCCACATAAGCTACGATTCCCTGAACACGTTCACTGAGCGCCGATCCCTTGATTTTCTCAACTAACAAAAGAACAACCAGCCCTCCGTCAAGAGGCGGCAAAGGCAAAAAGTTAAACACCGCGATTACCGCACTTATAAGACCAAGAAAATAAACGTAATAAATCAATGGCTGCTCGGCGACTATGCGATAGCTCAGTGTGAGAATGCCGACAGG